>RECW01000056.1 GCA_007693835.1 Paracoccaceae bacterium
AGGGCGCCAAGGTCATGCGGGAGAAGTATGAACTCTCCCGCTCCGGCTGACGCCCGCCCTCAGCGCTTCTCGACCTCAGCGCTTCTCGCCCTCAGCGCTTCTCGACGTCGATGTAGTCGCGCTGCGGCGCGCCGACGAACAGCTGGCGCGGGCGGCCGATCTTGCCTTCGGGATCCTCGATCATCTCCTTCCACTGCGCGATCCACCCGACGGTGCGCGACAGGGCGAAGATGGCGGTGAACATCGAGGTCGGGAAACCCATCGCATCGAGGATGATGCCCGAATAGAAATCGACGTTCGGATACAGCTTCCGCTCGATGAAATAAGGGTCTTCGAGCGCGATCTTTTCCAGCTCTTTCGCGACCTGAAGCGTCGGGTTGTTCTCGACGCCGAGCAGGCCGAGCACTTCGTCGGCGCTCTCCTTCATCACCTTCGCGCGCGGATCGAAGTTCTTGTACACGCGATGGCCGAAGCCCATCAGGCGGAACGGATCGTTCTTGTCCTTGGCCTTGTCGATGTACTCGGGGATACGGTCGACCGTGCCGATCTCGCGGAGCATGCGCAGGCAGGCCTCGTTGGCCCCGCCATGCGCCGGACCCCAGAGGCACGCCACGCCCGCCGCGATGCAGGCGAACGGATTGGCCTCGGACGAGCCCGCCAGCCGCACTGTCGACGTGGAGGCGTTCTGCTCGTGATCGGCGTGAAGGGTGAATATGCGATCCATCGCCCGCGTGAAGATCGGATCGACGATGTAGTTCTCGCACGGCGTGGCGAAGCACATGTGCAAGAAGTTCGTCGCATAGTCCAGATCGTTGCGCGGATACACGAAGGGCTGACCGATCGAATACTTGTACGCCCAGGCGCAGATCGTGGGCAGCTTCGCGATCATGCGGAGCGAGGCGACCTCGCGATGCCACGGATCGGTGATGTCGGTCGAATCGTGGTAGAATGCGGAGAGCGCGCCGACAACCCCGCAGACCACCGCCATAGGGTGCGCGTCGCGTCGGAAGCCGCGGAAGAAGTTCAGGATCTGCTCGTGGAGCATCGTGTGGCGCGTGACGCGGTTCTCGAAGTCCTCGAGCTGCGCCGCCGTCGGCAGGTCGCCGTAGAGCAGCAGGTAGCAGACTTCGAGATAGTGGCTCTTCTCGGCCAGCTGGTCGATCGGGTAGCCGCGATACAGCAGTTCGCCCTTGTCGCCGTCGATGTAGGTGATGGTCGAGGAGCACGACGCCGTGGAGGTGAAGCCGGGATCGTAGGTGAACATCCCGGTCTGCGCGTAGAGCTTGCGGATGTCGATCACGTCGGGACCGACGGACCCCGACATCACCGGCAGAGAAATCTCCTTGCCGTCGACGAGGAGCGTCACGGTCTTCTGTGTGGCGCCGTCAGCCATGCGGACCCCCTTGTTGGCGCGGGCCGCGCTCAGCGTGGCCCCTTGATTTTGGGGCGCCGCGCGGGCGCGACGCCGGTCATCCGGTCTGGTCGCCCACCCGCGCGAGGCTCTCGTCGCGGCCGAGGGTCTCCAGCACGTCGAACACCCCGGGCGACACCGCCCGGCCGGTCGCCGCGGCGCGCAACGGCTGCGCGACGGCCCCGAGCTTCAACCCGTGCGCTTCGGCGAAGGCGCGCGTCTGCGCCTCGATTGCTGCACTGCGCCAGTCGGTAACAGCCGCAAGGGAGGGGGTCAATTTGGCGAGGATGTCGCGGCCCGCGGGGTCGAGCAGCTTCGCCGCCTTCTCGTCGATCTCCAGCGGACGGGTCGCGAAGATGTAATAAGCTGTCTCAATGAGTTCGACGAGCGTCTTGGCGCGCAGCTTGAGGCCGGGCATCGCCTGGGCGAACCGCGCCTGCGTCGCTGCGTCCGCCATTGGCCGCCCCTGTCGGGCCATCAGATCGAGGCAGGCGGCGACCAGCCGCGCGTCGTCCGCGTCGCGCATGTGGCGGCCGTTCAGGTCGGCGAGCTTGGCGAAATCGAACCGCGCCGGGGCCTTGTTGACGCCCGACAGATCGAACCACGCGGTCGCCTCCGCGTCGGTGAAATACTCGTCGTCGCCGTGGCTCCAGCCGAGGCGGGCGAGGTAGTTGCGCATCGCTTCGGGCAGGTAGCCCATGTCGCGATAGGCGTCGACGCCGAGCGCGCCGTGGCGCTTCGACAGCTTGGCGCCGTCCGGCCCATGGATCAGCGGGATGTGGGCGAAAGTCGGGGTCGGCCAGCCCATCGCCGCATAGATCAGGCTCTGCCGGGCGGCGTTGGTCAGATGGTCGTCGCCACGGATGACGTGGGTGACGCCCATGTCGTGATCGTCGACGACGACGGCGAACATGTAGGTGGGCGTGCCGTCGGAGCGGAGCAGGATCAGGTCGTCGAGCTGCGCGTTCGCCCAGCGGACGGTTCCCTGCACGGCGTCCTCGACGGTCGTCTCGCCTTCCCGCGGCGCCTTGAGGCGCACCACGCAGGGCGCGTCGGGCGCCGTGGCGGGGTCGGCGTCGCGCCAGGGGCTCTGGAACACCATCGGCCGCTTCTCCGCCGCGGCCTGCGCCCGCGCGGCGTCGATCTCCTCCCTGGTCGCCCAGCAGCGATAGGCGCCCCCGCGCGCGAGCAGTTCCTCCGCCGCCTCGCGGTGCCGCGCGACGCGGCTCGCCTGGCTGACCGCCTCGCCGTCCCAGTCGAGGCCCATCCAGCGCAGCCCGTCGAAGATCGCCTGCGTCGCCTCGGGCGTCGAGCGGGCCTGATCGGTGTCCTCGATGCGCAACAGGAACCGACCGCCGCGGCCGCGGGCGTAGAGCTGGTTGAACAGGGCCGTGCGCGCGCCCCCGATGTGCAGGAACCCGGTCGGCGACGGCGCGAAGCGGGTGACGACAGGCGCGGCGTCGGTCATGGTGAAACCTCGGAATGACGGGGTTGCGCGGCGGTCGCGTTATGGCGCGGCGGTCGCCGGCGGCGCAAGACGCGGCGCTGCGTGGGAGGGGCGGCTGGACGGCTCGGCGTTCAAGGCGTGGTCGGCGACCGAGGCGGCGCGGCGGCGACTGCCGCTCTGGGCGCCGGTGGCGCTCGGCCTCGGAATCCAGCTCTGGTTCTGGGCGCCCGTCGAGCCGCCGGCGTGGTCGATGGCGCTCGCGCCGCTCGCGTTGCTGACGCTTTGGCGCACGCCGGGGGCGGCGACGGCGGCGCTGTTCTGCCTGGCGCTCGGTTTCTCGGCGGCGACGGCGCGGGCGCGGCTGGTGGCGGCCCCGGTGCTGCCGTCGGCGATGGTCGCGACGGTGGAGGGGCGCGTGCTGAGCGTCGACCAGTCGCGCGCGGGGCGGCCGCGCCTGCTGCTCGACAGGCTCCATGTCTACGGCCTGTCGGCGGAGACGACGCCCGCCCGCGCGCGCGTCACGCTGCTCAGCCCGCGCCATGGCGCCGGCGTAAGCCCCGGCGACCGGATATCGGTGCTCGCCGCGCTGTCTCCGCCAGCGGGGCCGGCGGCGCCCGGAGCGTTCGACTTCAGGCGCGCGGCCTGGTTCGCGCGGCTCGGCGCCATCGGGCTCGCGCGGAGCGCGCCCGCGCGGCTTGCGCCCGAGGCCCCGACGCCGGCCATCCGCCTCGCCGCGCTGCGGGCTCGGATCGCCGACGGCCTGCGAGAGCGCATGCCCGGCGAGGCCGGCGCCTTCGCCGCGGCGGTCGCAGCCGGAGACCGGGCCGAGTTGCCGGCCGAGGCCGTTCAGGCGCTCCGCGACTCCAACCTCGCGCATCTGCTCGCGATTTCAGGGTTGCACATGGCGATGGTGAGCGGTCTGGCGTTCGCTGTCTCGCGCCTCTTGTTGGCGGCGATCCCCGGCGCGGCGGTGCGCCTGCCAGCCAAACGCCTCGCCGCCGGCGCCGCGCTCGCCGCCGGCGTCGCGTATCTGCTGATCTCCGGCGCCTCGGTCGCGACGCAGCGGGCGTTCGTCATGGCGGCGACGGCGCTCGTCGCCGTCATGATCGACCGCCCGGCCGTGACGATGCGCGCTCTCGCCGCCGCAGCGACGGTCGTTCTGCTGAGCGCCCCGGAAAGCCTCGTCGGCGTCGGTTTTCAGATGTCCTTCGCGGCGACGCTCGCGCTCGTCGCGGCGTACGAGAGCGCCCGGGCGCGCGGCTGGCTCGCCGCGCGGGACCGGCGGATCGCCGCCCGGCTGGCGCGCTACGCCGTCGGCGTGGTGGCGACCTCGGCCATCGCCGGCCTCGCGACGGCGCCCTTCGCCGCGTTCCACTTCAATAGACTGGCGCTGTGGGGTCTTCCGGCCAATCTTGCGGCCGTGCCGGCGATGGGTCTCTGGGTCGCCCCTGCGCTCATGGCCGCCGCCGCAGCCGCTCCGCTCGGCCTTGAAGCGCCATGGCTCGCGGCGGCGGCGATGGGAATCGAGTGGATACTCGGCGTCGCGCGCTTCTTCGGCGGTCTCGATGGCGCGGCGCGAGCGATTCCGGTCGGACCTCCGGCGGCGCTGGGCGCGATCGTGGCGGGAGGGCTGTCGATCGCCCTGCTGACAGGGCGCCGACGGTGGCTCGGCGCCGTCGTCATCGTGGCCGGCCTTGTCGTGTGGGCCGCGGGGGCGCGAACGCCGGATGCGATGGTGGCCGCCGAGGGACGCATCGCCGCCGTCGCCACCCCTCTCGGCCTGGTTCCCGACCATCCGACCGCCGCAGGTTATGTCGGGGAGACCTGGCTCCGCCGCGCCGGCGATCGCGCCGACCAGCGCGTCGCAGCCGCGCGCCCGGCCTGGCGCGACGACGGTCCTTGGCGGGTCGCGCCGTTCGGCGACGGGGCGCACCTCCACATCACCAGGGAGCGACGGCTGTCCGCCGCGACGCTGCAGGCGAGATGCGGCCTCATGGACGTGTTGGTGACGCCCAACGCGACGGTCCTCCACGCGCCGTCGGGCGGATGCCTGGTGTTCGACCGCAGGGACCTGTCGTCCGGCTTTGTGTCGCTTCGCGTCGAAGTCGGTCTGCCCGTCGCCGAGCGCGACGCGTCCTCGCGCCGCTTCTGGGGTCTGCGACCGGTTCAGTAAGTGCGGATCAGGCCGACGAGCCGCCCTTGAATGCGCACCTGATCCGCGCCGAAAATCCGCGCCTCGTAGGCGGGGTTGGCGGCCTCGAGCGCGATGCGCCCGCCGCTCTGGCGACGCAGACGCTTGAGCGTGGCCTCATGGTCGTCGATCAGCGCGACGACGATCTCGCCGGTCTCGGCGCTGTTCTGGCGGCGGATCACGACGATGTCGCCGTCGAAGATGCCGGCGTCGATCATCGAGTCGCCGCGGACCTCCAGCGCGTAATGCTCGGCTCCGGAGGCCAGCATCGACGGCGGCGCCTGGATCGTGCTGTCGGCGCGCTGGATCGCCTCGATCGGCGCGCCGGCGGCGATGCGCCCGACGATCGGGACCTCCAGCCCGCCGGAGCGCACCGGTCCGCCGCGCGACGGCTCCGCCTTCGGAGACGGATTCTCGGAGACAAGCGTCGGCGTGAAGCCGCGCCGCGGCCGTGCCGAACCCATGTTCTCCGGCAGGCGCACCACCTCGATGGCCCGCGCCCGATGCGCGAGGCGGCGGATGAAGCCGCGCTCCTCCAGCGCCGTGATCAGCCGGTGAATGCCGGACTTGGACCTGAGGTCCAGCGCCTCCTTCATCTCGTCGAAGGATGGCGAAACGCCATCGCGCTGAGTCCGCTCGTGGATGAACACCAGAAGGTCGTACTGCTTGCGCGTGAGCATAGCGCCTCTCCCCGTCGCCTCGATGCGTTCTAGGGACGTTCTTCTTTTGTGTCAAGCATCGCGCAGGCGGATGAACGCCACGCGATCGCCCTCCGCCGCAGGCGGCGCGTGCGCCGGGCGCACGACGAGGGCGTCGGCGCCGGCGAGAAGGCTCAGCACCGAGCTGTCCTGCTGCTCGTAGGGCGTCGCCACCAGCGCCCCGTCGCGCCGCGACAGTCGGGCGCGGCGATAGTGTTCGCGCGGCCCCTCCGCCGCCACGGCGCAGCCGAGCACGGCCGTCTCGCGGACCGGCGCAGCAGCCGGAACCCCGAGCAGCGCGTCGACCGCCGCGCGCAGGAAGACATGCCCGCAGACCATCGCGGAGACCGGATTGCCCGGCAGCCCGACGACCGGCGCGCCCTCGACGCGCCCCGCCATCAGCGGCTTCCCGGGCCGCATCGCGACCTTGTAGAAGGCGCGCTCGCCCAGCGCCGCGCCGACGAGGTCGTAGTCCCCGACCGACGCGCCGCCGAGCGTCACGATCAGATCGGCGTCCGCGGCGCGTCTCAGCGCCGCCGCCAGCGCCTCGGGCCTGTCGGGCGCGATCGGCTCGAGCCGCGGCGCCGCCCCCTGCGCGGCGAGCAGCGCCGCAAGACCGTAGTGGTTCGACGCGAAGATCTGATCCGGCGCCGGCGCGGCGCCCGGCTCGACCAGCTCGTCGCCCGTCGGCAGCAGCGCCACGCGCGGACGCCGCCGCACGACCACCTGCGCCGCGCCCATCGCCGCGATCAGCGCGACATCGGCGGGCGCGAGGCGGCGCGGCGCCGGCACGACGTCGTCGGCCCGGAAGTCGAGCCCCTGCGGACGCACATGATCGCCCGGCGACGCGGTGGCGCGCGCCGTCACGATGTCGCCCGCGCGCTCCGCATCCTCCTGTATCAGCACGGCGTCGGCGCCTTCGGGCATCGGTGCGCCGGTGAAGATGCGCAGCGCCTCGCCCGGCCCGAGGCGGCCTGTCCACGCCCTGCCCGCCGGCGCCTCGCCGACGACGCGCAAGGCGCGGCCGGGCGCGCAGTCGGCGGCGCGCACGGCGTAGCCGTCCATCGCCGTGGTGCGGAACGGCGGCTGGTCGCGCGTCGCGCGCACGGGTTCGGCGAGCACGCGGCCCGCCGCCTCGGCGAGCGGGATCGTCTCGACGCCGACAGGCGAGAGCAGCGCCAGGATGCGCGCCAGCGCCTCGGGCACCGTGAGCATCAGGCGCCCTCGTACAGACCGGAGCGCCCGCCTTCCTTGCGCACCAGGCGGATGTCGGTGAGGCGCATCGCCTTGTCGACGGCCTTCACCATGTCGTAGACGGTCAGGGCCGCGGCGGAGACCGCCGTCAGCGCCTCCATCTCGACGCCGGTCCGCCCCGTCACCTTCACCGTCGCCTCGATGTCGACGCGGTTCTCCGCCGCGTTCGGCGTCAGCGTGACGGCGGCCTTGGCGATCGGCAGCGGGTGGCATAGCGGGATCAGGTCGGCGGTGCGCTTGGCCGCCATGATGCCGGCGAGTTGCGCGACGGCGAGCACGTCGCCCTTCTTGGCGCGCCCCTCGACGATCAGCGCCAGCGTCTCAGGCGCCATCACCACGGCGCCGCGGGCGGTGGCGCTGCGCTCGGTGACGGCCTTCTCCGAGACGTCGACCATCACCGCCTCGCCGTCGGCGTCGAAATGGGTCAGGCGGGTCATGGCGCGGACTCCAGAAGGGCGCGGGTGGCGGCGGCGACGTCCGGCTGGCGCATCAGGCTCTCGCCGATCAGGAAGCACCGCGCGCCGACGCGGGCGAGCCGCGCGAGGTCGGCCGGGGCGGCGAGGCCGGACTCCGCGATCAGCAGCGCGTCGGGCGGGGCCATCGGCGCCAACCGCTCGGTCACGGCGAGGTCGGTGAGGAAGCTGCGCAGGTCGCGGTTGTTGACGCCGAACAGCGTGGCGCCCAGCGCCGCCGCGCGCTCGGCCTCGGCCTCGTCGTGGACTTCGAAGAGCGCGTCCATGCCCCAGAGCCGCGCGGCGTCGGCGAGTTCGCCCGCCAGAGCGTCGTCCACGGCGGCGAGGATGATCAGGATGCAGTCCGCCCCCCACGCCCGCGCCTCGGCGACCTGATAGGGGTCGAACAGGAAGTCCTTGCGCAGCGCCGGCAGCGCGCAGGCGGCGCGGGCGAGGCGCAGGTGCAGCGCATCCCCCTGGAACGACGGTCCGTCGGTCAGCACGCTGAGGCAGGCGGCGCCGCCCTGCTCGTAGGCGCGCGCGTGGGCGGCGGGGTCGAAGTCGGCGCGGATCAGGCCCTTCGAGGGGCTCGCCTTCTTGATCTCGGCGATGAGCCCGTAGCGGCCTGCGGCGAGCCTCGCCCTGAGCGCGTCGGCGAAGGGGCGCACGGGCGACGCCGCCCGCGCCTCCGCCTCTACGGCCGACAGGGGACGCGCCCCCTTGGCGGCGGCGATCTCTTCGAGTTTGTAGGCGCGGATGCGGCTCAGGATGTCGCTCATGCCCGCGTGATAGAGCGCTCCGGCGCGCTTGTCATGGGCGATGACGGGAGCCTCGCGCGTCCGGTCACACCGGCAGGGCGCCGAACCCGGTGCGCGCCACCAGCAACCCCGCGATCAGGATCATCGCCAGCGCCACCACGCTGACCACGGCCCCCGCCCGCGCCATGGTCGCCGTGTCGACCACGCCGGTGCCGTGGGCGATGGCGTTCGGCGGCGTCGCGACCGGCAGCATGAAGGCGCAGGAGGCCGCCAGCGCCATCGGCGCGGCGAGCGCCATCGGCTCCGCCCCGATCGACACCGCGAGCGCCGCCACCACGGGCGCAAGCGCCGCTGCGGTCGCGGTGTTCGAGGCGATGTGGCTCACCGCCATGGTCGCGGCCGCGACCACGAGGATCGAGACGGCCAGAGGCGCGGCCGAAAGCCCGGTCATCCGCTCGCCGATCCACGCCGCGAGACCCGACGAGTCGATGGAGGCGCCGAGGCTGAGACCGCCCCCCACCAGAATCAGCACCCCCCACGGCAGGCCCTTGGTCGCCTCCCAGTCCATCAGGAACCGCCCCTCGCGCAGATTTTCGGGGATCATGAACAGCAGCACGGCGGCGAGCATCGCGACGCCCGCGTCGGTGAGTTCAGAGCCGGCCGGCAAAAGGTCGCTCAGGATCGGCCGGAACAGCCACGTCACGACCGTCAGCCCGAAGACCAGCGCGACGCGCCTTTCGCCGACGCCCATCGGCCCCATGGCCGCGCGTTCGCGCGCCACCATCTCGCCGACGCCGGTCAGCGCCGCGGCTCTCAGCCGGAACGACAGCCGCGTCAGCGAGAGCCACGCGAGCAGGAGCATCCCCAGCGTGATCGGCAGGCCGAGCGCCATCCAGCCCGCGAAGGTGACCTCCACGCCGTAGGCCTCGCCCAGATAGGCGGCGATGACGGCGTTCGGCGGCGTGCCGATCAGCGTCGCCATGCCGCCGATGTTGGCGCCGAAAGCCACGCCGAGCATCAGCGCCGGCCCGAGCAGCGCCGCGCCCCGTGCGTCCTCGGCCGCCAGCATCGCGACGACCGACAGCGCGATCGGCGCCATCATCGCGGCCGTGGCGGTGTTGGAGATCCACATCGACAGCGCCGCCGTCGCGATCATCACGCCGCCCACCACCCGGTCGGCGCGCACGCCCGAAAGCCGCATGATCAGCAGCGCGAGGCGCAGGTGCAGCCGGCACTTCTGCATCGCCTGCCCGATGATGAAGCCGCCGAGGATCAGGAACACCAGCGGCGAGGCGTAGGGCCGGGCCGTCGCCGCCAGCGACCCCGCGCCGATCAGCGGCGTCAGCCCCAGCGGGATCAGCGCCGTCGCCGCGATGGGGATCGCCTCGGTCAGCCACAGGATCGCCATCAGCGCGACCAGCGCCGCCGCCGTCCACGCCTCGGGCGGCATGGTCGCCGGCGGCGGCGAGAGCAGCATCGCGGCCCCGACCACAGGACCGAGGATCAGGCCGATCAGGCGTCGTGCGGGCAGGACGGGCGGCGCGGGATGGGCGGCGTCGGCCATGGGCGTCTCCGATGCAGGGAAGCGCGGCAGGTATACGGCACGGATGCAAGCCATGGGTGAACGCCGCGCTTGAAGCAGCGCGCGCAGCGCGCGTCGGACGGCCGCAGGCGTCAGACGCCGAGGATCTCGGCGGCCCACGCCGGCACGAGGTCGCTCGCCGGGCCGAGGCGCGTCTCGTGGAAGAGGCGCGAAACCTCGGACGGTTCGAGGTTCAGCTCCAGCGTCCGCGCCCCCGCCGCCCGCGCCTCGCGGACGAAACCGCCAGCCGGATAGACCGCGCCGCTGGTGCCGATGGAGACGAAGGTCTCGCAGGCGCCGAGCGCCGCATAGGCGGCGTCGAGGCCGTAGGGCGTTTCGCCGAACCACACCACGTCCGGCCGCACGCCGCCCGGCTCGCCGCATTCGGGACAGGCGCTGTCGTCGGTCATCGGCCCCTCGCCCCACGCCCAGCGGGCGCCGCAGCCGGCGCAGAGCGCCTTGGCCAGTTCGCCGTGCAGATGCAGCAGGTTCCGGCTGCCGGCGCGCTCGTGCAAGTCGTCGACGTTCTGCGTGATGATCAGCAGATCGCGCCCCGCCGCCTCCAGCGCGGCGAGCGCGCGATGGGCGGCGTTGGGGGCGGCGCGGCGGGCGGCGTCGCGCCGGGCGTCGTAGAAGGCGCGGACCATGGCGGGGTCGCGGGCGAAGGCTTCAGGGGTGGCGACGTCCTCGAGCCGCACTTGCGTCCAGACGCCGCCGGCGTCGCGGAACGTGCCGAGGCCCGATTCCGCGCTGATCCCGGCGCCGGTCAGGACGACGATGCGGCTCACGCGCCGGCCCTCACGCCCTGACGCGGGACTTCGCGGGGTCGTAGAACGGGAAGGCGCAGACCGCCGCCGGGATGCGCTCCTGCGCCCCGTCGAGCCGGCCGATCTCCAGCGCCGTCCCCTCCCCCGCATGCCGCGCGTCGACCCGCGCCAGCGCGACGACGCGGCCGAGGATCGGCGACCGCGCGGCGGACGTGATCTCCCCCACCTGCGCGCGGCCGAGGAACACGCCGTCGCCCTTGGTCGGCACGCGGCCGCCCTCGAAACCGAGGCCGACGAGCTTGCGGTGGGGATGCGCGGCGCGCTCCTCCAGCGCGGCGCGGCCGATGAAGTCGTCGGGGGACTTGAAGGAGACGGCGAAGCCGATGCCCGCCTCGAACGGGTCGGTGCGGTCGCAGAACTCGGCGCCGGCGGCGATCAGCCCCGCCTCGAT
>RECW01000145.1 GCA_007693835.1 Paracoccaceae bacterium
TCTACTCCATGGGCTACATGGAGGAGGATCCGTCGAAGCCGCGCTTCTTCGCCTATCTGTCCTTCTTCACCTTCGCCATGCTGATGCTGGTGACGGCCGACAATCTGGCGCAGATGTTCTTCGGCTGGGAGGGGGTCGGCGTCGCCTCCTATCTGCTGATCGGGTTCTGGCACCACAAGGAGAGCGCGAACAACGCGGCCATGAAGGCGTTCATCGTCAACCGCGTCGGCGACTTCGGGTTCGCGCTCGGCATCTTCGCGCTGTTCTACATGGTCGACTCGATCCAGTTCGACGACGTGTTCGCCGCCGCGCCGGAGCTGGCGGCGACGTCGCTGAGCTTCCTGGGCCGCGAGTTCGTGGCGGTCGAGGTGATCGCGGTGCTGCTCTTCATCGGCGCCATGGGCAAGTCGGCGCAGCTTTTCCTTCACACGTGGCTGCCCGACGCGATGGAAGGCCCGACGCCGGTTTCGGCGCTGATCCACGCCGCGACCATGGTGACGGCGGGCGTGTTCCTCGTCTGCCGCATGTCGCCGGTGTTCGAGTTCGCGCCGAACGCGCTCTGGTTCGTCACGGTCATCGGCGCCACGACGGCGTTCTTCGCGGCGACCGTGGGCCTCGTGCAGAACGACATCAAGCGGGTGATCGCCTACTCCACCTGCTCGCAGCTCGGCTACATGTTCGTCGCGGCGGGCGTCGGCGCCTATCAGGCGGCGATGTTCCACCTTTTCACCCACGCCTTCTTCAAGGCGCTGCTGTTCCTCGGGGCGGGCTCGGTGATCCACGCCATGCACCACGAGCAGGACATGCGGAAGATGGGCGGGCTCGCCTCGAAGATTCCTGTCACCTACGCGCTGATGCTGATCGGCACGCTGGCGATCACCGGCGTCGGGATCCCCGTGATCACCTTCGGCGAGATGCCGCTCGGCTTCGCGGGCTTCGTGTCGAAGGACCTGATCATCGAGTCGAGCTTCGCCGCGCACAGCGCCGCCTCCGGCTACGCCTTCTGGCTGCTGGTGATGGGGGCGGCGATGACCTCGTTCTACTCGTGGCGGCTGATCTTCATGACCTTCTGGGGCGAGACCCGCGCCGACCACCACACCTACGACCACGCGCACGAAAGCCCGCCGGTGATGATCTGGCCGCTCTACGTGCTGGCGGCCGGCGCGGTGTTCGCCGGCATGGCGTTCTACGGCTCGTTCGGCGGGCACCACGAGCACGAATTCTGGGGGCCGTCGATCTTCACCGCCGAGAGCAACCACGTGCTCCACGACGCCCACGACGTGCCGTTCTGGGTGAAGATGGCGCCCTTCGTGGCGATGCTCGGCGGGCTGGGCGTGGCCTACCAGTTCTACGTGCTCGCGCCCGAGATGCCGAAGCGGCTGGCCCAGCGTTTCCCCGCCGCCTATCGGTTCCTGCTCAACAAGTGGTGGTTCGACGAGCTCTACGAGGCGATCTTCGTGAAGCCCGCCAAGGCGCTCGGCCGGTTCTTCTGGAAAACCGGGGACGGGCGCACCATCGACGGCGCCATCAACTGGGTGGCGATGGCGGCGGTGCCCTGGGTCACGCGGCTCGCGGGGCGGGCGCAGACCGGCTACCTCTACCACTACGCCTTCGTCATGCTGGTCGGCGTCTCGGCGCTGATCACCTGGTACGCCGTCTGGGGGAACTGACGCATGCCGCTGATCTCCCTTGTCCTCTGGCTGCCGGCCATCGGCGCGCTGATCCTGATCTACGGGGTGAAGGGCGACACGCCGCAGGCGCACGAGAACGCCCGCTGGGCCGCGATGTGGGCGACCTCGGCGACCTTCGTGATCTCGCTGTTCCTGCTGTTCGGCTTCGACGCGCGCGACACCGGGTTCCAGTTCGTCGAGGAGTACCAGTGGCTCGAAGGGCTCACCTACAAGGTGGGCGTCGACGGGCTGTCGCTGCCCTTCGTGCTGCTGACCACCTTCATCATGCCGCTGGTGATCTACGCCTCGTGGGGCGTCACGACCCGCGTGCAGGAGTACATGGCGTCGTTCCTCGTGCTCGAGACGCTGATGATCGGCGTCTTCGTGTCGCTCGACATGATCCTGTTCTACCTGTTCTTCGAGGGCGGGCTGATCCCGATGTTCCTGATCATCGGGGTCTGGGGCGGGAAGGACCGGATCTACGCCGCCTTCAAGTTCTTCCTCTACACGCTGCTCGGCTCGCTGCTGATGCTGGTGGCGATGGTGGCGATGTTCGCGGAGGCCGGCACCACCGACATCGTGCAGCTGCTCCGCCACACCTTCCCGTCGGAGACCCTGACGGTCGCGGGTTTCCAGATCGCGGGCGGCATGCAGACGCTGCTCTGGCTGGCCTTCTTCGCCTCCTTCGCGGTGAAGATGCCGATGTGGCCGGTGCACACCTGGTTGCCCGACGCGCACGTGCAGGCGCCGACCGGCGGCTCGATGGTGCTGGCGGCGATCCTGCTGAAGATGGGCGGCTACGGCTTCCTGCGCTTCAGCCTGCCGATGTTCCCGGTCGCGTCGGAACTGCTGACCAACTTCGTCTTCGTGCTGTCCTGCATCGCCATCGTCTACGGCTCGCTGGTCGCGATGATGCAGGAGGACATCAAGAAGCTGATCGCCTACTCCTCGGTCGCGCACATGGGCTTCGTGACGCTGGGGATTTTCGCGGCCAACCGGCAGGGCGTCGACGGCGCCATGTTCCAGATGATCAGCCACGGCTTCATCTCCGCCGCGCTCTTCTTCGCGGTCGGCGTGGTCTACGACCGGACGCACACGCGCGAGATCAGGGCCTACGGCGGGCTGGTGACGCGCATGCCCGTCTACGCGCTGATCTTCATGCTGTTCACCATGGGCAACGTCGGCCTGCCGGGCACCTCAGGGTTCGTCGGGGAGTTCCTGTCGATGATGGGGGCGTTCCAGGTGAACACATGGGCGGCGTTCTTCGCCGCGACCGGCGTGATCCTGTCGGCGGCCTACGCGCTCTGGCTCTACAAGCGGGTGATCTTCGGCGAGATCGTGCGGGTCGAGTTGCGCGACATCCGGGACGTGACGCCGCGGGAGATCGCGGTCTTCGCGCCGCTCATCGTCGGCACCCTGGCGCTCGGCGTCTATCCGAGCCTCGCCACGGACATCTTCGGCCCGTCGGTGGCGGCGCTGCTGGAGAGCGTCGAGGCGCAGCGCGCCGCAGCCGACGCCGCGACCACCTTCGCGCAGAACTGAACATCGGGGAACGAGAATGGGTCCGGGCGATCTGAGCGTCATCCTGCCGGAGCTGCTGCTCGCGGTCTCCGCCATGGGGTTCCTCATGATCGGGGCCTTCACCGGCGAGGACCGGCAGGCGGGCAATCTCACCTTCGCGACCGCCGGGGTGATGGCGGCGCTTGGCCTTGTCCTCATCCTCGGCGAGAGCGGGCGCCACGTGGCCTTCAACGGCTCCTTCGTGATGGACGAGTTCGCCCGCTTCGCGAAGGTGATGATCCTGTGGTCCTCGGCCGCGATGCTGGCCCTCTCCCGCGACTACATGGAGCGGCGGGGGCTGTTGCGCTTCGAGTTCCCGGTGCTGATCGCGCTCGCCACCGTCGGCATGATGATCATGGTCTCGGCCGGCGACCTGATGGCGCTCTACCTCGGGCTAGAGTTGCAGTCGCTGGCGCTCTACGTGATCGCCGCCTTCCGCCGCGACGGGGTCAAGAGCACCGAGGCGGGGCTGAAGTACTTCATTCTCGGCGCGCTTTCGTCGGGCCTGCTGCTCTACGGCGCGTCGCTGGTCTACGGCTTCTCGGGGTCGGTGCGGTTCGACTCGATCGCGGCTGTGGTGCAGGCCGAGGGCGTGTCGGTCGGGTTGACCTTCGGGCTGGTGTTCCTCTGCGCGGGCCTCGCCTTCAAGATCTCCGCCGCGCCGTTCCACATGTGGACGCCCGACGTCTACGAAGGCTCGCCGACGGCGGTGACGGGCTTCTTCGCGACCGCGCCGAAGGCCGCGGCCGGCGTGCTGTTCGCCCGTGTTCTCTACGAGGGGTTCGGCGACGCGGTCGAGGCGTGGCGCCAGATCGTCGTCTTCATCGCGATCCTGTCGATGTTCTGGGGCTCGGTGGCGGCCATCGGGCAGACCAACCTGAAGCGGCTGATGGCCTATTCCTCCATCGGCCACATGGGGTTCGCGCTGGTCGGTCTCGCCGCGGGCACTGCGGCGGGGGCGAGCGGGCTGCTGATCTACCTCGCGATCTACGCCGTGATGAACGTCGGCGTCTTCGCCTTCATGCTGAGCATGGAGCGCGACGGGCGGCCGGTGGTGGAGATCTCCGACCTCGCCGGCCTGCACAAGACCCGCCCCGGCGTCGCGCTGGCGCTTGGCGCGCTGATGTTCAGCCTCACCGGCATTCCGCCGCTCGCAGGGTTCTTCGCGAAATACTACGTGTTCCTCGCGGCGGTGGAGGCGGGGCTGGCGCCGCTCGCCATCGCCGGCGCGGTCGCCAGCGTCATCGGGGCCTTCTACTACCTGCGCATCGTCAAGATCATGTACGTCGATCCCGAAGGCGAGCCGCTCGACGACCGGCTGCCGGGGCTCAACTCCGCGGCGCTCGCGGTCTGCGCGCTGATCGTGGGTTTGGGGTGGCTGCCGATCTTCAGCGGCTTCGGCGTGACGGACGTGGGCGCGGCGGCGGCGCAGGCGCTGATGGCCCGGTGACCGGACGCGGAGCCTGCGCTTGAGCTGGCCTGCGGGCGTCGGGCTGGTCGCGCTCGACGAGGTCGACAGCACGAACGAAGAGGCGCGGCGCCGCGGTGATGCGGGGGTCGAGGGTCCGCTCTGGATCATGGCGCGGCGTCAGACCGCGGCGCGGGGCAGGCGGGGCCGCGGGTGGTCGGCGCCGGAGGGCAACCTCTCCGCCACATGCCTCCTGCGCCCGGAGATCCGGGTCGCCGAAGCGGCGCTGCTGTCCTTCGCCGCCTGCCTGGCGGTCGCGGAGTTCTTCGAGAGCGCGTCGCCCGGGGCGAACGTCTCTCTCAAGTGGCCGAACGATGTGCTGCTGAACGGCCGCAAGGCCGCGGGCGTGCTTCTGGAGAGCGCCGGCGGCGGCGGGCGGCTCGACTGGCTCGCCGTGGGGGTCGGCGTCAATCTCGCCCATCACCCGGCGGCGGAGGAGGGGGCCTGGCCGCCGACGTCGGTGCGCGCCGAGGCGGGCCTCGCGCCGACGCCGGAGGCGGCGCTGGAGAGGATCGCCGCGCGCTTCGCCCACTGGTCGGACGTCCTCGCGGCCCGAGGCTTCGCGCCGCTCCGCGACGCATGGCTTGCGCGCGCCGCGCGGCTCGGCGAAAAGATCGAGGCGCGCTTGCCGAGGGAGACGGTGACGGGGGTTTTCGCCGATCTCGATTCGACGGGCGCGCTCGTGCTTTCCACCGCGGCCGGGCCGCGCCGCATACAGGCGGCGGACGTGTTCTTCGCCTGAGGAGGCCATCGCGCAGGGACCCGCCATGCTGCTCGCCATCGACGTCGGCAACACCAACACGGTCTTCGCCCTCCACGACGGCGAGGGATTCGTGGCGGAATGGCGGCTGAAGACCGACTCGGGCCGCACGGCCGACGAGTATTTCGTCTGGCTCCGTCAGTTGATGGATTTCGCCAATATCGGCGTGCGGGCGGTGCGCGAGGCGATCTGCTCCTCCGTCGCGCCCAAGACGGTGTTCAACATCAAGCGGCTTTGCGAGACCTATTTCGGCTGCACGCCGCTGTTCGTGGGCGGCCCCGACACGCGGCTGCCGGTCGAGGTGCGGGTGAACGCGCCGCAGGAGGTGGGGGCGGACCGGATCGTCAACACCGTCGGCGCCTACAAGAGCTACGGGCCCGACCTGACGGTGATCGACTTCGGCACCGCCACCACCTTCGACGTGGTGGGCGCGGACGGCGCCTATGAGGGCGGCGTGATCGCGCCGGGGGTCAACCTGTCGCTCGAAGCGCTGCACCGGGCCGCCGCGCGCCTGCCGAACATCGACGTGGCGCGGCCCGAGACGGTGATCGGCAAGGACACGCTCTCGTGCATGCGCTCGGGCGCGTACTGGGGCTACGTCGGCCTCATCGAAGGGATTTGCTCGCGCATCCAGGAGGAGCGCGGCGTGAAGATGACGGTGATCGCGACAGGGGGGTTGTCGGCCCTGTTCGCGAAAAGCACCGGGACGATCCGACATGTCGACCCCGATCTGACGATGCGGGGACTGGTTCACATCCACGCGTTCAACAAGCACGCATTCACCAAGGCCGCGCCCGCCTGAAGGGCGCGAAAGGACAGGCACATGGCGGACACGGCGACGCTGGTCTACGCGCCCCTCGGGGGCGCGGGCGAGATCGGCATGAACATGTATCTGTACGGATTCGGCCCGGTGAAGAGCCGGCGCTGGATCATGGTCGATTGCGGCATCGGCTTCGGCGACATGGAGACGAGCCCCGGCGTCGAGCTGATCGTGCCCGACACGGCCTTCGTCGAAAGCCTCGGCGACCGGCTCGAGGCGATCTTCATCACCCACGCCCACGAGGACCATGTGGGGGCGATCGGGCGGCTCTGGCGCAAGCTGAACGCGCCCGTCTGGGCGACGCGGTTCACGGCCGAGATCGCGAAGCGCAAGATGCAGGAGGAAGGGCTTTCGCCCAAGGCGGTGAAGATCGCCGAGTACGGCGGCCGGGTGCAGGCGGGGCCGTTCTCGGTCGAGTTCATCCCCGTCACCCACTCGACGCTGCAATGCTCGGCGCTCGCGATCCGGACCGAGAAGGGCGTGATCCTCCACACCGCCGACTTCAAGATCGATGATGATCCGCTGGTCGGCGCGCCCTTCGACATCGAGCCGTTCCGGGCGCTGGGGCGCGAAGGCGTGCTGGCGATGGCGATCGACTCGACCAACGTGTTCTCGGAAGGCTCGACGGGCTCGGAGGGGTCGCTCAGGCCCGACATCGAGCGGGTGATCCGGGAATGCGAGGGGGCGGTGGCTGCGACCAGCTTCGCCTCCAACGTCGTGCGGCTGAAGACGCTCGCCGAGGCGGCTGCGGCCTGCGACCGCTCCGTGGTGATCGCCGGGCGCGCCATGCGCCGGATGATCGAGGCGGCCGTCGACACCGGCCTGCTCAAGGACTTTCCGCCGACGGTGCCCGAGGACCGCGCCTCCGACATTCCCGACCGCAACCTCTTCTACCTGCTGACCGGCAGCCAGGGCGAGCACCGGGCGGCCCTGGCGCGGGTCGCCGCCGGCGTGCACCCGACCGTCAGCCTCTCGGAAGGCGACACGGTGCTGTTCTCCTCGCGCACCATTCCGGGCAACGAGGCCGAGATCTATCGCCTCTACAACCGCCTGAGCGAGCGCGGCGTACGGGTGATCGACGCCGACATGGCGCGCATCCACGCCTCGGGCCACGCCTGCCGCGACGAGTTGCGCGCGATCTACGAGGCCGTGAAGCCGCGCATCGCCCTGCCGATGCACGGCGAGCATCGCCATCTCGTCGAGCACGCGGCGTCGGCCAAGCGCTGGGGCGCGGACCACGCGGTCGTGGCCCCGAACGGCTCGGTGGTGGCGCTCGACGGCAATCGGCCGGAGATCGTCGACGAGGTGGAGACGGGCCGCGTCTATCTCGACGGCTCGGTTTTCGTCGGCGCGCTCGACGGGGTGATCCGTGACCGTCTGAAGCTCGCGCGGCAGGGCCACGTCGTGATCGCGCTCGTGGTGGACGAGGAAGGCGACCTGCTCGCCGACCCCGAAGTGCGCTGCATCGGCGCGCCGGTCGACCGCGAGCGGCCGCTCGACGCCGTCATCGCCCAGGCGGTCGACGACGCGATGGACAGGGCGGGGCGCAAGGAGAAGCGCACCGACGCCGGCGTCGAGTCCGTGGCGGCGCGCGCCGCGCGCAAGGTGTGCTTCGACCGCTGGGGCAAGAAGCCCGTGACGACGGTGATCGTCACGCGCCTCGAGGACGAGGAGGACTGAGGCGCGCGGCGGCCGCGATGCGGCGCTCGCGCCACAGTGTGTAGACCCCCGACCCAACGACGATGGCCGCGCCCGTCAGAGTGAGCCAGTCGGGCAGGTCGCCGAAGACGAAGGCGCCGATCAGCAGCGCCCAGATCAGCACGGTGTAGCGGAACGGCGAGACCACCGCGATCTCGCCGACCCGCATCGACATCACGCCGAACAGATAGCCGACGACGAGGAAACCCGCCGCGCCGACGAGCCGCAGCCAGCGGCCGAGGTCCAGCGCCTCCCACGCGCCGGAGGACGCGAGCAGACCGGCGACCACGGTGATCGCGCCCGACGTCACAAGCGCGACGAGGATCGAGGGCGCCCCCGCCGAGAAGAACCGGGTCGACACGTCGCGCAGCGTGACGAAGCCGACCGCCGCCACCGCCCAGAGCGCGTTGGCGTCGAACCCCGCGCCCCCCGGCCGCACGATCAGCATCACGCCGCCGAGGCCCACGAGGATCGCCGTCCACCGCCGCCACCCGACCGGCGCTCCCAGAAACACCGCCGCCGCGAGCGTGACCGTGAGCGGCGTCGCCTGCAGGATCGCTGTGGCGTCTGCGATCGGCATGTGGAACAGCGCGGTGAGGAAGCACACCGTCGCCCCGATCTCGCCCAGAGAACGGCCGAGCAGCGCCGGTCGGTCGCTGATCGCGAAGCGCCGCGCGAAGGCCCCCTGGCTCGCTGCGACGGCGACGAGCAGCGCCGTCGCCATGGCGCCGCGCATGAACACCGCCTGAAACAGCGGCGTATCCGCCATCACCGCCTTCATGAGCCCGTCGTTGAAGGCGAAACCCGCCATGCTGAGCGTCATGAAGACGGCGCCGCGGGCGTTGTCGGTGAGCGCTGGCATGGGGGTCATCCGCGAAGACTGCGGCGTGACCCTACGCGGCGCGCCCCGCCGCCGCCAGAGCCGCCCATCAGCGCTGCGCGGTCATCTGAAATCGCGTTACTCAAATCATGAAAGCCTTCGTGGGATCGCTCATGGAAATAAACAAAATAAATCAATTTACCAAATTATATGAAAATATAATGCCGATGGGCGGAAAAACGCTGCGATGCGAAATGCGCCGCCCCGACGCTGAAGGTGGCGGAGTGGCGACAAGAGGGGATGCTTATTCCAGCCGCAGTGTCACCAAAGACGCCCAACGGCTGCTGGCGAGCGCTCCTGCGTCGCTCGCCAGCTCGATTCATCAGCCGCCCGAGGACGACCCTGCCGGCGGGTCGCTAGAATGTCGAGCGAACAAGTTGCCAGCTGTAGAGGGCGCGATAATGTCCGCCGTGGTCGATGAAGTCCAGGTGCTGGATCGGGGACGTCAGGTTGCCGCTGAAATTGCTGCCTCCGGTCGGCAACGTCACGAAGGCGGATTTCGGGCGGAAGATGTCGTCACTCAGCACGCGGATCAGCCATCCAACGATGCCGCCCACCACCGCGCCGGTGATTGCGCCGATCGCGGCGCCGGCCGGTCCGGCCAGAGACCCGCCGGTCGAACCAAGCTTCGCACCGATCGCCGCACCAGCAGAAGCGCCAGCAGCGAGGAGTATGGCCGTGACGTAATCCTGAACTTCCTCCCAAAGCTTCTTGAGGAAACGGGCAAAACCCCCTTTATTTTTCTTTGTTATGGCGAGCAAAACGTTGAAGGTGGCCGGGTATTCGGCCTCAGACAAAGAGAATTGGTGTATTCTGTAAGGTGGCGCATATATTTGGCGGCGGTTTTCGCTATTGAATGACCCTACTCGAAACGGTTCGACAAGATCAGTCTCTTCGTCCCAGTTGGTTGCTACAGCACCCGCATCTATCCGATCTGCACTAAATCTATTGACCTGCTTCAACATCAGGAGGCGGTGCAACCGAAATGCAAGATGCGAATAAGAATATAGAAGACGAGCTTTTTGGGTAATGTTCACGGAAAATTTTTCTGAAATATTTTTTTGCTCTTGATTGGAAGTTCGATCTTTGAATAAACCTTGACTGGAAGCTATGATTGACAGCGCAAAGTCGTTTTGGAGGCGGGAGATTGCTGGGTTAACGACTTGTAAACGTCTCGCAGATCCGCTTCTAATGCTTATTTCTTCTTCAATATTCACGTCAACATCGCCGCCATCATCCATTTCAAGATCGAACAAGTCGGTGAAGGCTAAATTCAAGGATGTCATTCCCTGAATCGCCACCCGATTCTGAATTCGTTTTACCACATCAGTTTGATCAAACGCGCTATGAGCAGACACGAGGTTAACGCCAAAGCGTTTGACGAGATCCTGAACGCTGCTATCATAAGCGCGTTCAAGAGCTAGAGCAGGCATATTTTCGGTGTCGTCTCTGCTTTCTTTCTGAATTTCACGCATTCTGTTCATCACACACGGCCCAAGGCGTGACGGATTGATCTCCGCGCTTGGAAAGGCGTTCGGATCCACTTCATACGCCAAGCCTTGAACGATATCCAACTTGATGGCGTCGATCACATCGTCCGCGATCGTCTGAAGTTCCGGGGGCAGCGGTGAATTGCTGGAAAACATGGAAACATGATTGGACATTTCTATCCCCTCTCCGCATCCGTGTGTCGACACTCCACCTACGAAGTGGCGTGCTAGTGCAGCGATAGCGCAGTATTATTTAGTTATTGAGCGGAAAAATGCAAGATATCTCGCCAAGAAGTGATAAAATAGTATTCTCGGCGGAGGATATGACGGCAATAGTGAATTTTGACATGACGCTTGCTTGGGGATGTAGACTGTCGAGCGGCGTGAGGTCTCCGCGCTCCATAGCCCGGGCGCCTTGCCGTATGCGTCGGGACTGTCGGAAATTCCGTGTGGGGGCGGGCATAGTGGGAAAGAAGGAGCGCC
>RECW01000170.1 GCA_007693835.1 Paracoccaceae bacterium
GGTTGGTCGAGATCGGCGCCACCTGATAGAGCCGCGTCTCGCGGAACTTGCGCTCGACGTCGTATTCCTCGGCGAAGCCGAAGCCGCCGTGGGTCTGGACGCAGACGTCGGCCGCCTTCCACGAGGCGTCGGCCGCGAGCAGCTTGGCCATGTTCGCCTCCGCCCCGCACTCGGCGCCGGCGTCGTAGAGGGCGGCCGCCTTCTCCACCATCAGCGCGGCGGCCTCGGCCTCGACATGGGCGCGGGCGATGGGGAACTGCACGCCCTGGTTGCGCCCGATCGGTCCGCCGAACACCGCGCGCGACGAGGCGTAAGCTGCGGCCCGCGCCACGAACCACCGCGCGTCCCCGATGCACTCCGACGCGATAAGGATGCGCTCGGCGTTCATGCCCGACAGGATGTAGCGGAAACCCTGGCCTTCCTCGCCGATCAGGTTCTCCGCCGGAACCCGCACGCCGTCGAAGAACACCTCCGTCGTCGCGTGGTTCATCATGGTGCGGATCGGGCGGATCGTCAGGCCGTTCCCCTTCGCCGCGCGCATGTCGAGCAGGAACACCGAAAGACCGTCGGTGCGCTTGGCGACCTTGTCGCGCGGCGTGGTGCGGGCCAGCAGCAGCATCAGGTCGGAGTGCTCGGCGCGGCTCGTCCAGATCTTCTGGCCGTCGATCACGTAATGGTCGCCCTCGCGCCGGGCGGTGGTGCGGAGCGACAGTGTGTCGGTGCCGCTGGTCGGCTCGGTCACGCCGAAGGCCTGAAGGCGCAGCCGCCCGGCCGCGATCTCCGGCAGCCAGCGCGCCTTCTGCGCGTCCGATCCGTGCCGCAGCACGGTGCCCATGGTGTAGAGTTGCGCGTGGCAGGCCGCGCCGTTGCCGCCTGAGCGGTGGATCGTCTCCAGAATCGCGCAGGCGGCCGACAGCCCGAGCCCCGCGCCGCCGTATTCCTCGGGCACGAGGACGGAGAGCCAGCCCCCGGCGGTCAGCGCTTCGACGAAGGCGGTGGGGTAGGCCCTCTCGCGGTCGAGGGCCCGCCAGTAGGCGTCGGGGAAGTCGGCGCAGAGGCGCGCGACGGCGTCGCGGATGTCGGCATGGTCGGTCATGGCGCGACGCTAGGCGCGCGTGCTCCGCGCGGCAAGCCGCCCCGCTCAGCGGGGGATCAGCGCCCAGTAGTCGAGGTCGAGCAGGACGCCGGGCGCGTACTTGCCGTCATCGCCCTTCAACGGTTGGCGCGCCCCGAGCGGGTCGGTGGTCGCCACCAGCCGCAGCCGCAGCGCGCCGACCGAGGGAACCGCGGTCTCCGCGCGGTCGAGCACCTCCGACCATGCGTAGACCGTGTCGCCGGCGAAGCAGGGGGCCGCGTGGGTTCCGCCGTTGATCGCGACCATCAGGCAGGCGTTGGCGAGGCCGTTGAACGACAGGGCGCGGGCGAGGCTGATGACGTGCCCGCCGTAGACGAGCGGCCGCCCGTCCTCCCGCGCGGCGACGTTGAAATGCACCTTCGAGGTGTTCTGCCAGAGCCGCGTCGCCATCATGTGCTCGGCTTCCTGGACCGTGACGCCGTCCACATGGTCGATGCGCTCGCCGACCGCGTAGTCGCCCCACCGCCATGGTTCGCCGCCGAGGGCGAAGTCGTAGCCCGAGAAGTCGAGACCCTCGGGGATCGCCAGCGCCTCCGCCGCGACCGACGGCGCGAGGTCGGGGATGGTCGTCTCGGGCGCCGGCGCGGTCAGATCGTTCTTGCGCACCATCACCCAGCGCGCCCAGGTCGCGAGCGGGGCGCCCGCCGCGTCGGTCGCGGTCGAGCGCACCCAGACGACGCCGGTGCGGCCGTTCGCGTTCTGCCTGAGCCCGATCACCTCGGTCGTGGTGCGGATTTCGGCGCCCGGGTGGAGCGGCCGCAGGAACCGGCACTCCGCGTAGCCGAGGTTGGCCACCGCGTTCAGCGAGACGTCGGGCACGGTCTTGCCGAAGGCGACGTGGAAGCCGATCAACGGGTCGAGCGGCGCGGCGGGCAGGCCGCAGGCGCGCGCGAAGGCGTCCGACGAGGTGATCGCGAAACGGGTCGGGTAGAGGGCCGTGTACAGCGCGCGTTCGCCGTCCCCCACGGTGCGCGGCGCCGCGTGGACGAAGGTTCGCCCCAGCCGGAAGTCCTCGAAGAAGTTGCCGGGGTTGGTCTTGTCCATCGCTTTTCCTTCCGATTCGCGCGCGCGCGAACGCTATGCTGCGCCGCAGCACAAGCCAAGGCGCGGGCGGCCTCTCGCGACGGCCGCTGTTGAACCCCGTCGCGCAAGAAGGCAAACAGACGGTTGAGGAGAGCGCCTTGACCCCTGACGGTTCCCCAGACGCCAAGCCGCGCGAAGGCGCGTCTTCGGCGCGCCTGTTCCTGACCGCGACGGCGGTCGCCGCACTCGGCTGGCTCGCGCTGACCGAGGGGGACCTGTCGTCGTGGGCGGTGGGCGCGCCGACGGTGCTGGCCGCCGCCTGGGCCGCGACGTCGGCGGGGCTCGGGGCCGTCCTGCCGCGGCCCGGCGCCCTCGCGGCTTTCGCGCCGCTGTTTCTCGGCGCGCTGTTGCGCAGCGCATGGAGCCTCGCGCTGCGGTCGGTGGCGCGCGACCCGCGGTTCCGGCCCGGGGTCGTCTCATGGCCGCTGCGGCTGAAGGGCGTGGGCGCGCGGGCGGCGTTCATGAACGCCGTGTCGCTGACGCCGGGCACGCTGGCCGCGCGCCTCGACGGCGACCGGCTCTGGGTGCACGTGCTCGACGAGACCGTGGACGAGACTCCGGCGCTCGACGCCCTCGAGCGGCGCATCGCGCGGCTCTACGGCGAGGCGCTGCGATGAGCGCCGTCATCGCGCAGGGCATGACGCTGGTCGCGCTGATCGGCCTCGGCGTCGCGGCGGCCATCGCCGCGCCGCTGCTCACCCACGTGGAGGGACTGGCGGATCGGGTGGCGCTCCTCCAGCTCATCACCGCGAAGGTCGTCGCGGCCTGCCTCGCCATCGCCGCCGCTTTCGGCGAGCCGGCGCTGATCGACGCGGGCCTCGCCTTCGGTCTGCTCGGGGCCGTCGGCGCGGCGGTGTTCGCCCAGGGGGCGGCGCGATGACGGCGCTGGAGGCCGTGCGCCTCGGGCTCGCCGGGCTGTTCCTGCTGGCGGGCGTGGGCTTTCTGGTGGCCGCCGCCGTCGCCGTGCGCCGCCTGCCCGACAGCCTGTCGCGCCTTCATGCGGTGACCAAGGCGGAGACGGCGGGCCTGGGGCTGTTTCTGGTCGGCGTGGCGCTGACCGCGCCGGGGTGGAAGCTGGCGCTCGCCGGTTTCGCCGCCTGGGTCGCCCTCGCGGTGTCCGGCGCGAGCGCGGCGCACTTCATCGCCGAGACCGTGCTGCGCGACGAACCGGCCGGGCGTGACGCCCCCGCCCGCCGCGGCGGCGCGGCCGGCGCGCCGTCGCCGCGGGCCGGCTCCGACGCGCCGTGAGCGCTGCGGTCCTGCTCCTCGACGGCGCGCTGGCGCTCGGCCTCGTGTTCTTCGGCGCCCGGGCGGTGTTCGCGGCGCGCGCGGCGGCGGCGGTGGCGAACTTCATCGCCCTCGGCACGCTGACCGCGCTCGCCTGGGCGCGGCTCTCGGCGCCCGACGTCGCGCTCGCCGAAGCCGCCATCGGCGCCGGCATGACCGGCGCCCTCCTGTTGCGTCACCTCACGCTGACGGACGGGGAGGAGTGATGGCGGCGGCCTTCCTCGGCGGCTTCATCGCGCTGGCGTGCCTCGCGCTGTTCGCCGCGGTGCTGGTCGCGCCCGCGGCGCCGGGGCTGGAGGCCGCCGTCGCCGCCGCGCTGCCGGAGACCGGCGTCACCAACCCGGTGACCGGCGTGCTGCTCGACTTCCGCGGCTACGACACGCTGCTCGAAGTCGCCGTGATCGCGCTCGCGGTGATCGGCGCGGCCGCGCTCGCCCCGCGCGAGACGCCGCCCGCGCCGCTGGCGGGTCCGGTCGCCACGGCCGCGGCGGCCGTGCTGGCGCCGGCCATAGTGCTGTTCTCGGGCTATCTGCTCTGGACTGGCGGCGCGCGGCCCGGCGGCGCGTTCCAGGCCGGCGCGCTGCTCGCCGGCGGGCTCGTGCTGCTGGAGATCACCGGGTCGCGGCCCTGGTGGCGGCGCGGGTTGAGCGGTCGGCTGGGCGCGGCGGCCGGGACGGCGGCGTTCCTGATCGCGGGTCTCGGGGTGATGGCGGCCACCGGGCGCTTCCTCGACTATCCGGGTCCCGACTGGGGTTACGCCGTCATCCTCGCCATCGAGGCGGTCGCGGCCGTGTCCGTGGCGGTCGCGCTCTCGGCGCTCTTCGCCGCGGAGCCGGGCGACGGGCGGCCGGGGGAGGGCGCGCCGTGACGTCCGAGGCGCTTTACGCCGCCGTCGCGCTCGCCCTGTTCGGCCTCGGCTGGGCGGGCCTGCTGCTCAAGGCGGCGCCGCTGCGCAAGCTGATCGCGCTCAACGTCATGAGCCTCGGCGCGCTGATGCTGCTCGTCGCCTTCGCGTGGCGGCCCGACGCGCCGCCCGATCCTGTGCCGCATGCGCTCGCGATCACCGGCATCGTGGTGGCGGTGGCGGCGACCGCCCTCGGCCTCGTGCTGATCCGCCGCGTCCGCGCCGACCGGGACCGCTGAGGTGGTTTCGCCCGACGCGGCGCTGGCCGCGCTCTTCGTCCTGCCGCTGACCGGCGCGCTCGCGGCCTTCGCCGCGCCGCGGGCGGCCGCGGCGCTGGCGATCGGCGTCTCGTGGGCGAACGCGGCGCTCGTCGGCGGCCTGTACGGGATGGTCGGGGCGCGGATCGCGCTCGGCGGGCACGCCGCGCCGCTTGGGGTCGCGTTGCGGCTGGACGGGCTGGCGTGGCCGTTCCTGGCGCTGGCGGGGGCGCTGTTCGCCTTCGCCGCCTCGGCCACGGCCGGCCGGGCGCTTCTGGCGAAGCCCGGCGCCGCGGCGCTCTGGCTGACGCTGCTCGCCGGGCTGAACGCGCTGTTCGTCTCGGCCGACGCCTTCAACCTCTACATCACCCTCGAAGTCGTCTCGCTGGCGGCCGTGGCGCTGACGGCGCTCGGCGGGCCGGCGGCGGGCGCCCCGGCGCTGCGCTACCTGTTCGTCAGCCTCGGCGGCTCGATCTTCTACCTCGCGGGCGTCGCCTTCTTTTATCGCGCGACCGGCGCGCTCGACATCGGGTTGATCGGGGCGGCGGGGCTGTCGGGGCCGGCGCTCGCCGCGCCGCTCGCCCTCACCACGCTGGGGCTGCTGCTGAAGGCGGGGGCGGCGCCCTTCCATTTCTGGCTGCCGCCCGCCCACGCCGCCGCAGCGCCGGCGGCGAGCGCGCTGCTGTCGGGCGTCGTGGTCAAGGCCGCGCTCTACGTTCTGATCCGCCTCTGGACGGACGCCGCCCCGCCGGAAGCGCTGGACGCCGCCGCGCCGGTGTTCCGGGTTCTCGGTCTCGCGGCCCTCGGCGTCGGCGCGCTGGGCGCTTTCCGGGCGACGCGGCTGAAGGCGCTGATCGCCTTCTCGACGGTGGCCCAGATCGGCTACGCGCCGCTGGCGCTCGGCTTCGCCGCGGGCTCTCCGCTCGCGGTGCAGGCTCTGGTGGCCTTCATGGCGGCCCACGGGCTCGCGAAGGGCGCGATCTTCCTCGCCGCCGACGGCCTGCGCCGCGCCAACGGCCACGACGCGCTCGACAGTCTCGCGGACCCCGGATCGCGGCTCGGGCCGACGAAAGGCGCCATCGGGCTCGGGGTCGTCGCGCTGATGGGCCTGCCGCCTTCGGGCGGGTTCCTCGCGAAGTGGACGCTCGCCGAAGCCGCGACCGCCCAGGGGCACTGGTGGATGGCGCCGCTGCTGGCCGGGGCGGCGGTGCTGACCGGGGTCTACATGCTGCGGCTGGTCTCGGCGCTGGTGCGCGCGCCGGCCTGCGCCGACGGCGACGCGCCGCGGGGGTGGAGCGCGCTCGCCCTCGCCGTGGCGGCCGTGGCGCTCGGCTTCTCCGGCCCCATGCTCTCGGCCCTGATGCTCGCGGAGGCTGCGCCTTGACCGGATCGGCCGAGCTTCTGCCTGTGCTGATCGTCGGGGCGACGCTGCTCTCGGCCGCGGCGATCTTCCCCTTGCGCGATGATCAGGTCCGGCTGCGCGCGGCGGTCTGTCTCGCGGGACCGGCGGCGACGCTGGCGCTGGTCGGCGCCCTGATCGCCGGAGTGCGGAGCGGGGCGCGCTACGAGGCGCGCTTCCCGTTCCTGCCGGGCGACGATCTGCTGCTCCAGGCCGACGCGCTCTCGGTCCTGTTCGTCGCCCTCTCCTCCGCCCTGTGGCTGGTGACCACGGTCTACGCGCTGGGCTACATGCGCCACGGGCCGAACCGCTCGCGGTTCTTCGGCTTCTTCGCGCTCTGCGTCAGCGCCACCATGGGCGTGGCGCTGGCCGGCAACATGATCACCTTTCTCGTCTTCTACGAGACGCTGACGCTCGCGACCTATCCGCTCGTCGTCCACAAGGGCGACGCGGCGACGCTGCGGGCGGGGCGGACGTATCTGATCTACACGCTCTCGGGCGGCGCGATGGTCTTTCTGGGGACCATGCTGCTTCATGCGTTGCAGGGCGCGGGCGGCTTCGAGGTGGGCGGGCTGCTGGCGCAGGCCGAAACGCGCCCCTCCGACGCGGCGCTCAGGCTGCTGTTCGCGATCCTGATCGCCGGCGTCGGCGTCAAGGCGGCGCTGGCGCCGCTGCACGGCTGGCTGCCGCTGGCGATGGTGGCGCCGGCGCCGGTGTCGGCGCTGCTCCATGCGGTCGCGGTGGTGAAGGCCGGCGCCTTCGGGGTGGTGCGCGTCGTCTACGACGTGTTCGGCGTGACGCTGGCCGACGCGCTCGGCGTGCTGCCGTGGCTCGGGGCGGCGGCGGCGATCACCATCGTCTGGGGGTCGGTGCTGGCGCTCGGACAGGACGACCTGAAGCGCCGGCTCGCCTACTCCACCGTCAGCCAGGTGTCCTACATCGCGCTGGGCGCCTCGCTCGCGCATCCGGCGGCGGCGGTGGGGGCGATCCTGCATCTGATCCATCAGGGCATCATGAAGATCACGCTGTTCTTCTGCGCCGGCGCCTTCGCCGAGGTCGAGGGCGTCAAGACCGTGAGCCGCATGGCGGGCCTCGGGCGGCGGATGCCGTGGACCATGGCGGCCTTCACCGTGGCGGCCCTCGGCATGATCGGCGTGCCGCCGACGGCGGGGTTCGTCACCAAGTGGTATCTCGCCATCGGCGCGCTGGAGGCCGACGGCGCCTGGGTGGTCGCGGTGCTGCTGATATCGAGCGGACTGAACGCCGCCTATTTCCTGCCGATCGTCGGCGCCGCCTGGTTCCGCCCGCCGCCCGACGACATGGTGAGGCCCGAACCGCCGCCGCGCCTCTCGGTGGCGCTGATGGCGGTTTCGCCGGTTGTCACCGCCCTGCTGGTGATGGCGGCGGCGCTGCTCGCCACCTCGATCTTCAGCCCGCTCGGCTGGGCGCAGGCGCTGGCCTTGCGCGAATTCGGGTTCGAGCGATGACCGACGCGCTGCTCCTCATCGCCGCGCCGGTGATGCCGCTGCTGGCTGCAGCCCTCGCCATGGCCGCGCCGCGGCGGCTGTCGATGCTCGGGCTCGCTGTCGCGGCGGCGCCGGCGCTCGTGGCGGGCCTGACGGCGGGCGGGGCCGAGGCCGAGCTGCCCGGCTTTCTGTTCGGGGCGCAGCTGCGGCTCGAACCCGATCTCGCCCCGGCGCTCGCGGCCATCGCGCTTGTCTGGGGCGCGGCGGCCCTGCACGGACGGGCGGAGATCGCCGACGGGCCGGACTCGCGGCGCTACAAGGCGTGCTTCGGCATCTCGATGGCCGGCCAGTTCGCGACGCTGCTGGCGCGCGACATGGCGAGCTTCTACGCGGGCTTCGCCGCGCTCAGCTTCGCGGCCTACGGGCTGGTCGCCCACAAGGGCACGGTCGAGGCGATGCGGGCGGGCCGCGTCTACGCGGTGTTCGTCGTGATGGGCGAACTGGCGCTGTTCACCGCCTTCGTCCTCATCGCCGCCGCGCAGGCGGGGCTCGCGCCGCCGGTCGAGACCGGGGTGAGCGCGCCGGCGCTGGTGTGGTGGCTCCTGCTCGCGGGTTTCGGCGTGAAGGCGGGGCTCGTGCCGCTGCATGTCTGGCTGCCGCTGGCGCACCCGGTGGCGCCGGTGCCGGCGAGCGCGGCGCTGAGCGGGGCGACGCTGAAGGCCGGCCTCGTCGGCTTGCTCGTGTTCGCGCCGCCGGCGCTCGCCGCCCCGCCGCATTACGGGGAGGCGCTGATCTGGCTGGGCTTCATCGGCGCCTTCGGCGCGGCGCTGCTCGGCGTGGCGCAGCGCGACCCCAAGGTGGTGTTGGCCTATTCGAGCGTCAGCCAGATGGGGCTCGCGCTCGCGCTGCTCGGCGCGGCGGCGCACGGGCTTGCGGAGCCTGCGCCGGCGCGCGCGGCGGTGCTGCTGTTCGTGGTCCATCACGCGCTCGCCAAAGCCGCGCTCTTCCTCGGCGTGTCGTCGGGGGCGCCGCGAATGGTGACGCTCGTCGGGCTCGGCGTCGCGGCCTTGTCGCTCACCGGCGCGCCGCTGACCCTCGGCTATGCGGCGAAGGCCGCGGCCGGAGCGGCGGCGCCGGTGCTGGGCCCCGTGCTCTCGGTGGCGGCGTTCGGGACGGCGGCCTTGATGGCGCGGGCGCTCTGGCTGGTGGTCCGGCAGGCGCCGGCGCGGACTTCGCGCATCAAGGCGACGGCGTTCGGTGCGCTCGTTCTGGGTCTGGCCTCCGCGCCCTTGATGCTTGCCGCTTCGGTGGTTCCGTCCACCGCGACCGCAGCGGCGGCCGCTCTCGCGCCGGCGCTGGCGGCGCTGGCCCTCGGCTTCGGGCTTTCGCTGCTGCGCGTGCGATGGCCTGCGCCGCCGCCGGGAGATCTGGTCGTGCTCGCCGATCCTATCGGCGCGGCGCTGGAGCGATCCTCGCGCTTCACCGGGTCGACAGCGGATGCGCCGCGCAGCGCCGCCGCGCTGCAGGATGAGGCCCCGCCGGACGAAGGCGCTCTGTGGCGGGAGACTGGCGTCGCCATGGCGGTCGTGCTTCTGGCGGTGGCGCTCGCGGCGCTGGGCGCCGCGACGCGCTAGGCTAGGCGTCGCCGGTCAGAGCCGGCGCTCGACCATCATCTTCTTGATCTCGGCGATGGCGGCCGCCGGGTTGAGACCCTTAGGGCAGGTCTTGGTGCAGTTCATGATCGTGTGGCACCGATACAGCTTGAACGGGTCCTCGAGATCGTCGAGGCGCTCGCCCGTCGCCTCGTCGCGGCTGTCGATGATCCAGCGATAGGCGTGCAGCAGCGCGGCCGGGCCGAGATAGCGGTCGCCGTTCCACCAGTAGGACGGGCAGGAGGTCGAGCAGCAGGCGCACATCACGCACTCGTAGAGGCCGTCGAGCTTCTTGCGGTCCTCGATGGACTGACGCCACTCCTTCTCGGGCGCGGCCGTCTTGGTCTCGAGCCAAGGCTGGATGGCGGCGTGCTGGGCGTAGAAATGGGTGAGATCGGGCACCAGATCCTTCACCACCGGCATGTGGGGCAGGGGGTAGATCTTCACGTCGCCCTTGATCTCGTCGAGACCCTTGGTGCAGGCGAGCGTGTTCAGCCCGTCTATGTTCATCGCGCAGGAGCCGCAGATGCCCTCACGGCAGGAGCGGCGGAAAGTCAGCGTCGGGTCGATCTCGTTCTTGATCATGATGAGGGCGTCGAGAACCATCGGCCCGCATTTGTCGAGATCGAGAAAATAGGTGTCTACCCGCGGATTGTCGGCGGTGTCGGGGTCCCAGCGATAGATGCGGAAGGCGCGCACGTCATGGCCGACTTCGGGTCGCGGCCAGGTCTTGCCCTGCATCACGCGGGAGTTCTTGGGGAGGGTGAATTCGACCATCGTTTCGTCGTCCCGATCGGGGGGTGACGGCGGCGCGGGGCTGCGCGCCGCCCGGTATCAGTAGACGCGCGCCTTGGGCGCGATCTTCGCGAGTTCGATGCCGTTCGACAGCGGCTCCAGATGCACCGGCCGGTAGCCGAGCTTCACCTGTCCGGTCTCCGACACCCACGAGAGCGTGTGCTTGCGCCATTCGCCGTCGTCGCGGTCCTTGAAGTCCTCGCGGGCGTGGGCGCCGCGGCTCTCCTTGCGCGCCTCCGCCGAGACGACCGTGGTGATGGCGTTGGCGAGCAGGTTCTCGAACTCCAGCGTCTCCATGAGATCCGAGTTCCAGATCATCGAGCGGTCGGTGACGGAGATGTCCGCCGTCTCCTGCCACACCGCGGCCATGCGCTGGCAGCCCTGCTGCAGCGTCTCGGCGGTGCGGAACACCGCGGCGTCCTCCTGCATGGTGCGCTGCATCTTGTCGCGCAGCATCGCGGTCGGCGTGCCGCCGTCGGCGTGGCGCAGCCGGTCGAAGCGCTCGACGGCCTTCTCGGCCGAGGCCGTGGCGAGATCGGGCACGGCGCCCTTCTCGACCACCTGACCGGCGCGGATCGCCGCGGCGCGGCCGAACACCACGAGGTCGATCAGCGAGTTGGAGCCGAGCCGGTTCGCCCCGTGCACGCTCGCGCAGCCCGCCTCGCCGACGGCCATCAGGCCGGGCACGATCCGGTCTGGGTCGTCTTCGGTCGGGTTCAGCACTTCGCCCCAGTAATTCGTCGGGATGCCGCCCATGTTGTAATGCACCGTCGGCAGCACCGGGATCGGCTCGCGCGTCACGTCGACGCCCGCGAAGATCCGCGCGCTCTCCGAGATGCCGGGCAG
>RECW01000185.1 GCA_007693835.1 Paracoccaceae bacterium
CCCACGCGCTGCGGCCTCGTCGCCCTGATCGGCGAGCCGAACGCCGGCAAGTCGACGCTGCTCAACCGGATGGTCGGCGCCAAGGTCTCCATCGTCACCCACAAGGTGCAGACCACCCGCGCCCGCATCCGCGGCGTCGCGATCGAGGGCGCGAGCCAGATCGTCTTCGTCGACACGCCGGGCCTGTTCCGCCCCCGCCGCCGCCTCGACCGCGCGATGGTCGCCGCCGCCTGGGCGGGCGCCGAGGACGCCGATGTGGTGGCCCTCATGGTCGAGGCGCACCGCGGCGTCACCGAAGGCGTCGAGGCGATCCTCCGAGGCCTGGAGGACCACGGCGTCTCCCGCCCTGTGGCCCTCGTCGTGAACAAGATCGACCGGGTGAAGCGCGACAGCCTGCTGGCGCTGATCGCCGACCTCTCCGCCCGTCGCCCTTTCGCCGCGACCTTCCTGATCTCCGCCGAGAACGGCGACGGGGTGGCGGACCTGCGCCGCTGGCTCGCCGAGGCCATGCCCGAAGGCCCGTGGCTCTACCCCGATGACCAGATCGCCGACCTGCCGCTGCGCACGCTGGCCGCCGAGATCACCCGCGAGAAGCTGACGCTGCGGCTCCATCAGGAGCTTCCCTACCAGCTCACCGTCGAGACCGAGGCGTGGGAGGACCAACCCGACGGCTCGGCCCGCATCGAGCAGGTGGTCTATGTCGCGCGCGATGGGCACAAGGGCATCGCGCTCGGCAAGAAGGGCGAGACGATCAAGGCGGTGGGCGCCGCCGCGCGCGCCGAGATCGCCGAACTGATCGGGCGGCCCGCGCACCTGTTCCTCACGGTCCGCGTGCGGCCCGACTGGGAGCGGGAGCGCGAGCGGTATTCGGCGATGGGCCTCGACTTCTCCGACGGCGACGGATGAGCGCCCGGCTTTCCGCCGAATTCTGGGTCGCCGCCTACCGCGCCCGCCTCGCGCAGGCGAACATCCCGGCTTACGTGACCGCGAAGGGCGACGCGACCGCCGGCGCCGTCATGGTGAAATGCGCGACGCTCGACGGCGCCGCGCGGCTCTACGGGCGCAGCTTCGACGCCGAGGGGCGGCGCGTCTGGACGGTGGTCGCCGAAGGCGAGGAGCGCGCGGTGGACGAGGCCGCCGCCCGCCAGCGCGGCTACGACCCCGACCTGTGGCTGATCGAGATCGAGGACCGCGCCGGCCGCACCCTGCTCGACGAGCCGGGCCTCGACTGAGCCGTCAACCGCGCAGATCCGGCGGCGTCGCTTCCTCGACCAGCGCGGCGACGGCCTGCGCCAGCGGCAGCGTCTCCTGACCCTGCGCGCCGAGGCGGCGCACCGAGACCGTGCCGTCCGCCACCTCCTGCCGCCCGACCGCGAGGATCGCCGGCACGCGCGCGGCGGAGTGCTCGCGGACCTTGTAGTTGATCTTCTCGTTGCGCGTGTCCGCCTCGGCCCGCAGCCCCGCCGCCTTCAGCGCGGCGACGACTTCCGCAGCGTACGGGTCGGCGTCGGAGACGATGGTCGCCACCACCGCCTGCTTCGGCGCCAGCCACATCGGGAACCGCCCGGCGCAGTTCTCGATGACGATGCCGAGGAACCGCTCGAAGCTGCCGAGCACGGCGCGGTGCAGCATGACGGGCCGCTTCTTCGACCCGTCCTCGGCGACATACTCCGCCCCCAGCCGCTCGGGCAGGTTGAAGTCGGCCTGGAAGGTGCCGCACTGCCATTCGCGCCCGATGGCGTCGGTCAGCTTGAAGTCGAGCTTCGGGCCGTAGAAGGCGCCTTCGCCGGGGTCGATCTCGTAGTCGTTCGTGACCTTGCGGACGGCGTTCTCCAGCGCGGACTCCGCCTTGTCCCAGATCTCGTCCGAGCCGACGCGCTGCTCGGGCCGCGTCGAGAGCTTCACGTCGAAGCCGGAGAAGCCCATGTCGCGGTAGATGCCCGACAGCAGCTCGATGAAGGCCGCGGTCTCGGCCTCGATCTGGTCTTCTGTGCAGAAGATGTGCGCGTCGTCCTGGGTGAAGTTGCGCACCCGCATCAGCCCGTGCATCGAGCCGGAGGATTCGTAGCGGTGGCAGGAGCCGAACTCGGCCATGCGCAGCGGCAGGTCGCGGTAGCTTTTCAGGCCGTGGTTGTAGATCTGCACGTGGCCGGGGCAGTTCATCGGCTTGAGGGCGTAGACGCGCTTCTCCTGCGCGTGCTCCTCCTCCACCTCCGCGATGAACATGTTCTCGCGGTACTTGTCCCAGTGGCCCGACGCCTCCCACAGCTTGCGGTCGATCAGCTGGGGCGACTTCACTTCGCGGTAGCCCGCCGCGGTGAGGCGGCGGCGCATGTAGTCCTCGAGCGCGCGGTACACCTGCCAGCCGTCGGGGTGCCAGAACACCATCCCCGGCGCTTCTTCCTGAAGATGGAACAGCCGCATCTCGCGGCCGATGCGGCGGTGGTCGCGCTTGGCGGCCTCCTCCAGCATGGTCAGATGCGCCTTCAGGTCGTCGCGGTTGCGGAAGGCGACGCCGTAGATGCGCTGGAGCTGCTTGTTGCGGCTGTCGCCCCGCCAGTAGGCGCCGGCGACGCGCATCAGCTTGAAGGCGTCCGCCGGAACCTGCCCCGTGTGCGCGAGGTGGGGGCCGCGGCAGAGGTCCTGCCAGGGCCCGTGCCAGTACATGCGGATCGGCTCGCCTTCGGGGATGGCGTTCACCAGCTCGACCTTGAAGGGCTCGCCGTTCGCCTCGTAATGGCGGATGGCGCGCTCGCGGTCCCAGACTTCGGTGAACACGGGCTCGCGCGCGGCGATGATCTGGCGCATCCGCGCCTCGATCGCCTCGAAGTCCGCTTCGGTGAAGGGTTCGGCGCGGTCGAAATCGTAATACCAGCCGTTCTCGACCACCGGGCCGATGGTGACCTTGGTGTCGGGCCAAAGCTCCTGCACGGCGCGCGCCATGATGTGCGCGAGGTCGTGGCGGATCAGCTCGAGCGCCTCCGCGTCCTTCGCCGTGACCAGCGCGAGGGCGGCGTCGCGCTCGATGGGGCGCGACAGGTCCGTCAACGCGCCGTCCACCTTGGCGGCCAGCGCCGCCTTGCCGAGGGATTTCGAGATGTCGGCCGCGACCTCCGCCGCCGTCACGCCCGCCGCATAGGTCCGCGTCGCCCCGTCGGGCAGCGTGATCGTGACCTGGCTGGCGTCGAGGGCCGCGTCGCTCATCGGTCCATCTCCCTGAGGCGGCCGCCACCATTGTGATGCGCCACGAAGGGTGTCAACCGGCGGACTTTCGAAATCCGTGGCGTCCGTCGGTCGCCGGCCGCCCCTCCCCCGGCGCACGCGAAGCCGCTGGGCGTGCGCGCCCCGCACCCCACGGCGCGCCGCTCGGTTCGCGGCTTGGGAGATCGACGTCGCGTGATCGGAACCTCCGCCGCTTCGGAGGGCTTTTCAGCGGCGTAACTGGAAAATCGTGGTTAAATTCCCGCCCACGGCTTAGGGTGGCGGCTATGGACGACGTCAGGGCGTTTCTCGACCGGATCGGCTTCGCGCAATACGCCGACGCATTCGCGAAGAACGACATAGACATGGCCTTGCTTGCCGAACTCACACCGAACGACCTGAAAGAGTTGGGCGTCGCTTCGCTCGGTCACCGAAAGAAAATCCTGTCATCAGTTCGTCAAATAATAATCGAAAAATCTGCGCAAGCTGACGACAAATTGGAAGAATTGCCGCCAGCATCGGTTGAAAAACAAGAAGAATTGAGAGACGTGACCACAGTTTTTGCTGACCTTACCAATTATGCGGGCCTCGCACGCGAAATTGATGCCGAGGAGCTCCATGAAATCATTTCGATTTTTTATGACCGATTGAACGAGATCGTGCTGCGCATGGGCGGCGCCATCGAGCGGCACATCGGCGATTGCGTGATGGCGGTGTTCGGGGCGCCCGTCTCCCATGGCAACGACGCCGAACGCGCGCTTCGCGCGACGATCGAGATGCACAGGGCGATGGAGGCGATCTCGCGGCGCTTCGGGCGCGCGCTGACGATCCACATCGGCGCGGCGGTCGGAACCGTGCTGTTTTCGACGCGCGGCTACGGTCAGCGGAAGGACAAGGACTTCAGCCTCACCGGCGACACCGTGAACCTCGCCTCCCGCCTCGCCGACGAAGCGAAGCCGGGCGAGACGCTGATCGACCACAGGTTGCTGCTGGCGCTCAGCGACCGAATCGACTGCGATGAAGGCGTGTCGCTGCATGTGAAGGGATACGCCGAGCCGGTGCGCGCGCATCGGTTCAACGGGTTCCGCAGCGCGGCCGAGCGAAGCCCGCTCGTCGGGCGCCTCGGCGAGACGGCGCTGCTGCGCGAGGCGGTGCGCGCCTGCGCGGCGCAGGGCGTCGGGGCGGCGATCGAGCTGCGCGGCGAGGCGGGCATGGGCAAGACGCGGCTCGCGCACGCCGCGCGGGTCGAGGCGGAGCGCACCGGGCTGCGCTGCTGCGCGGCGCTGTTTCTCGACTTCGGCCTCGGCGAGACGCGCAACGCGCTCGTCGGCCTCTTCCGGAGCATGGTGGGCCTTGGCGAGCGCGCGGAGCCGGAGGCGATCGCCGCGGTCGTCGCGCGCCTCACGCGGGAAGGCGTGCTCACCGAGAACGCGGCGCTGTTCGCCGTGACCCTGCTTGGCGGCAAGCTCGACCGGCGGATGACGCTGAGGCTGGCCGCCATGGACGACGCCGCGATGGCCGCCAGCCGGGACGACGCGATGCGGCGCATCCTCCGCCATCACGCGGCGCAGGCGCCGCACCTCCTGCTGATCGAGGACATCCACTGGGCGGAGGGCTGGACGCTGCCCATGCTGAAGGTGCTCGTCGCGGAGACGCAGGCGAGCCCTGTCGTGGTCATCGTGACCACGCGCCCGGAAGGCGCGGCGATCGGCGACGAAGACGACCCGTGCGGGGACGGCGACGGGCTGAGGCGCATCGCGCTCGGCCCCCTGACGGCGTCCGAGGCGACGGAGCTGGCCCGGACCACGCTGAGCGGCGACGACGCCATGCTCGCCGAGTGCGTCGAGAAATCCCAGGGCAACCCGCTGTTCCTCGTGCAGATGCTGTCGCATGCGGACGATGCGGGCGGTCAGGTGCCGAGCTCGATCCAGAGCCTGATCCAGGCGCGTTTCGACCGGCTGAGCCCGACCGAGAAGCGGCTCCTCCACGCCGCCGCCATCGTCGGGCAGCGCTTCTCGATGGATGCGGTGACGCGGATCGCCGGGATCGCGGCGTCCGACGCGGGCAGGCTGGTCGACGCCGCGCTGATCAAGCCGCTCGACGACGGCTATCTCTTCGCCCACGCCCTCATTCGCGACGGCATCCTGCGCACGCTGCTGCGCAAGGACCGCCGCGCCCTCCATGCCGCCGCCGCCGAGTGGTTTGCGGGCAAGGACCTCGTGCTGCACGCCCAGCACCTCGCCGAGGCCGACGATCCCGCCGCCGCGCCGGCGTTCCTCGCCGCGGCGCGCGAGGCGTGGGACGCCTTCCGCAAGGACGCCGCGCTCGCCTTCGCCGAGAGCGGCCTCCGGTGCGCGCCGGACCTCAGGACGAAGGGCGCGCTGCTCCGGGTGAAGGGCGACGTCCTGCGCGAGACCGGCCGCAGCGAGGCCTCGATCGCGTGCTTCGTCGCCGCCGAGGAGTGCGCGCGCGACCCTTCAGATCTCTGCCGCGCGCAGATCGGGATCGTCGCGGGCATGCGCATCCTCGACCGCATCGACGACGCCTATGTGGTGCTCGACCGCGCGGAGCGGATAGCCGAGCAGGCCGGGTTGCTGACGGAGCTCAGCGAAACGCACTACCTGCGGGGCTGCCTGCACTTCCCCCGCGGCGATCTGGAGGGGTGTCGTCGCGAGCATGAGAAGGCGCTCGACTACGCGCGGCGCGCGGGGCTGCCGCGACGGCAGGCGCTGGCGCTGAGCGGGCTCGGCGACGCGGCCTATGCGCGGGGGCGCATGTTCACGGCGCATGGGGTCATCGAGCAGTGCCTGTCGCTCTGCGACGCGCACGGCCTCGCCGACGTCGAGTGCGCCAACCGCTTCATGCTCGCGACGGCCAAGATCTACCTCACCGAGACCGAGGCCGCGCTCGACGAGGCGCTGCGGTCCGCGGCGCTCGCCGAACAGATGGGGGCGCATCGGCCCGAGATCGTCTCGCGGCTGACGGCCGGATGGATCCTGACGTCGATGGCGCGCTACGCGGACGCGCGCGCCGAGGCCGAGAAGGGCCTCGGCCTCGCGGCGCGGCTCGGCGCGAAGCGGTTCACGCCGTTTCTGGAGGAGACGCTCGCGCGGGTCGCCTTCCACGAGGGCGACCGGGCGCTGGCGGCGGACATCGCGGAAGGCGCGCTCCGCAGGCTGCGCGAGGTCCACGCCGAAAGCTTCATCGGCCCATGGGTCCTGTCGACCGTCGCCCTGACGACGCCCGACCCCGCGCGGCGCCGGGCGGCGCTCGCCGAGGGCGAGGCGCTGCTGGCGAAAGGGTGCGTGGGCCACAACCATTTCCGGTTCCACCGCTACGCGATGCAGGCCTGCCTGAACGCGGGCGACGACGCGGCGGCGAGCCGATACGCCGACGCCCTCGAGCGCTACACGGCCGGGGAGCCGACGCCGTGGTCGGACTTCCACATCGCCCGGACGCGCGCGATGCTCGCCCTGTCGCGCGGAGACGCGGACCCGGACGCGCTCGACGCGATCGCGCGCCGCGCCGCGGCGAGCGGCCTGATGAACGCCCTGCCCCAACGCATCCCGGCCTAGCCGGTCATGGAGCAACAACAGCGGCGCGCTGCGCCCGAGGAGGACGCCTGAATGGCCGATAGCGCTAAATCACCCGCCGCCGGCGGCGCGCCGCTGGATGACGCCCAGTGGGCGAAGGTGCTGGCGGCGCTGCCCGACGCGGCCGCTGCGGCGAACGCCGACGGGATCAGGCCGAAGTTCGTGGTGCTCGACGTGGCGGCGTCGACCGACCTGCCGGCGGACGGCATGTATGTCGTTCTCGAAGGCGCCGTGTCGCTGCTGTCGCGGGACGACCCGCTCGCGACGGCGAAACCGGGCGACTATTTCTACGAGGAGCACCTCGAACTCAGGGGGCTGCCTGTCAGCCTGACGGCGCGGGCCGGCGCGGGGACGCGCGTCGCCTTCCTCTCCGTCTCGGCATGGTTCGACCTGCCGGATGCGACGCGGACGGCGTTCTTCTCGACGCTGTTCGGCGACCTCGTCACCGTGCAGATGCAGAACTTCCAGCAACCGATCAACTGCTGCAGCGTCACCGCGGCGGCGCTCGGCATGTCGGTGCTCGGCTTCCCCTGCGAAGTGAACGACATCTTCCGCAAGGTGAACCTGCCGAGCCACTATGTGGTCAACACCGGCATCTCGCTCGGCGAGCTGTTCGACATCGCCTGCACCTACATCCACACCATCGGCCTGCGCGACACGGTGCAGGTCCAGGCGTATTTCATGGACCGCGCCGTCACGTCGGCGACCCTGCTGCGCGACGCGATCATGGAGTCGGCGCGGGTCGGCGGCGCCGACGACATCCTCGTCGCGAATTTCCAGGTCGGGCTCGCCCATGGCGACCCGACCATGCCGGGCGGCCATTTCGCGGTCATCGCCAAGTGCAACCCCAGCACCGGGCTGCTGCACATGATGGACGTGCACCCGGAGAAGTACGGCAAGATGTGGGTCACGACGGTCGACAGGCTCTATGCGGCCATGTCCGACCGCGACGGCGGCTCGATGCGCGCGCGGGGTTTCCTGCGGTTCTCGGCCCGCGAGGCGGCGAGCACGGAGCTTGAGACGCTGGCGCAGCCGTGCCGCTACCTCGACAGCACGCGCCACCTCGACATCTCCAACGAGAAGCGCCGCGAGATGTTCCGGCGCGCGACGCCGAACCTCAACGGTCTGAGCGTGCTGGCCGAAAGCTTCGAGATCTTCGGCGACCACTGGGCGAACGAGGACAAGCTGCTCCGCAGCACCACCGTCTCCTACGCCGACTCGCTGCGGACGGCGCGGTCGGCGGCGCAGCTCGCCGAGATCGCGCGGCAGTATCTGGTGAAGTTTCCGGAGTTGCATCTGGAAGTCGAGCACCGCGCCTTCGACCTCGGCGCCGGCGGAACGGACCCCGAAACCTGGTTCGCCAGCCAGTTGCGGCATCTGAACGAGCACGAAGCGCGTCATCTGCTGATCAACATCGACATCAACGCGGTGCTTGGCCACGAGGCCGTCGCCACGCCCGACAGCCGCTACGTCGAGACGGCGCTGCTCAAGGAGTTCTGGTGCATCTGCATCGGCTACGACGAGGCGACGGACCGCGTGACCCTCGTCGACATGAGCCCGGCCACGTCGCAGGTCTGGCAGGCGCCGCTGGGCCATGTCTTCCGCGGCCTGCGCGACGGCGACAACCCGGCGATGGTCGTGCTGCAGAAGAGCGAGGTCCCGCCCGACCCCGCCGACGTCGCCCGGCTTGTCGGCGAGAACCCGCTGATCCTGTTTCACGCCGCCGACGACCCGTGGTCGCAGATGCTGCGCACCCTGCTGTCGAACATCGGCGCGACGGCGCTCGTCGAGCAGGACGTCTCCGGCCCCGGCTCGACGGCCGCGCGGATCCGCCGGCAGCTCGTCGCGCTCACCGGCAATCCCTCGCCGCCCTATCTGTTCCTGAAGGGCGAGTATCAGGGCCAGCGCCCCGACGTCGTCGACGCGATCCTCGCCGGCGAACTGCAGGCGCGCATCCGCGACGCCGGCCTGCCGGCCCTGCCGGTGCAGGACACGCCGAGCCTCGACCACAACCCGTTCGGCTACCCGAAAGGGGGCCTGACGGCGCCGCGCGACGGCAAGCGCAACGTGCTGCTCTGCGCCTGCGGCTCCTCCGCGGCGGACAAGGTGCCCGAACTGGTCGAGAAGCTCGTCGCCGCCGGCCACAACGTGAAGCTCGCGCCCTCGCCGCGGGCCGAACACTTCTTCAAGGACTTCGGGACCGACCGGATCCTCCGGAACATCAGGCACAGCGACTTCTACCGCGACAGCGACGAGTGGAACTTCCGCTACACCGAGTTCGGCATGCCGGTGCGCGCCTCCCATCTGGCGCTCTGCGACTGGGCCGATTGCGTCATCGTCGCGCCGGTCACCTGCAACACCATGGCGAAGATCGCGAACGGCATCGGCGACAGCCTGATCACCTCGGTCTTCGTGGCGTGGCAGTATCAGCGCAAACCCGTGATCCTGGCGCCGGCCTGCAACACCAACATGTGGAACAACCTGACCACGCAGGCGAACGTCGCGCGGCTGAAAAGGCTGGGCGCGACCTTCGCCGGCCCGCGGTGGGACGTGCTGTCGAACGGGTTCCGCGGCGTCGGGGCGATGGCGAGACCGGACGACATCCTCGCCGCCCTCGACGTCGCCTTCGAGGATCTCGACCACCAGGACCATCGCGTCGTCCGCTGGGCGCAGGAGGCCGCGCTGTCGGAGGACCCGAGCCTCTGGGACCGCATCTTCCGCACCATCCGCGAAGACGTGGTGGGCGTGAACATCATCGACGAGGAGACGGGCGACGGCCTGCTGCACTACGCGGCCGGGGGCGCTGGCGAGGTTCAGGGAACCGGCCGGAAGCGCGGCGTGGCGCACCTGTCGGCGGCGCGCGAGCTGATCGGCCTCGGCGTCGACGTCAACATGCTGAATGCGAACGGCTACTCGGCCATGCACGTCGCCATCATGAACCAGGCCGAGGACGTCGTGCGCCTGCTGCTGGACCAGCCGGAGTTCGACGTCGTCAGCTGCCTTCGCTTGCTGAGCGACGTCGCGTTGTCGGAGGAGACCTGCGATCTGCTGATCGACTGGTCCAAGAAGTTCAACGTCGACAACCCCGACGCCGACAACGACGGGATCGATGACGTCGAAGACGAAAACGACACGAAATATCTCTACTTCACCTACGGGTCACTGAAGCAGGGCTTTCCGAACCATGATCGTTTCAGGAAGGACACCCTGAACGACTTCGTCGGCGTCGCCCAGACGCGCCAGGCCCTGCCGCTGATCGTCCAGAAGAAGCCGGCGTGCGACAATGAAGCATGCGATTACCTCCACCGCATGGCGACGCTGGTCGACCGCAAGGGCCATGGAAAACACGTGCTCGGCGAGGCGTACCGGGTGACGGCCACGGGCCTCAAGAAGCTGGATGCGCTGGAAGGGTATCATGGGCCGAACGCGCCCGATAACGCCTACATCCGGCGAAAAGTATCCATCGTGATCAATGGCGAGACGATGCAGGCGTTCTGCTATTTCGCCGCCAATCCGCAAAAATATATCGACAGCCTGGAAGCGGGAGATTCGGAGATCATTTCTGAGTATACGAAGGACATGGCGATCGGCGAATTGAAGCCAGGCCGCCTTGTGGCGCGCCATCCGACATAGTGGAGGCTGCCGTGCGCCGACGGTGGCGCACGGCGATGCTGGACCGTGCGCCCTGCGAACCGCCGCCGTGTTCGCCGCCGTGTTCGCCGCCGTCCCCGGCGGCTCCGTCGCGTCGCCAAGCCGTCCGGCCCCGAAGGCGGCGCGCGACGCCATGACCGGCCGGAGCCGTCGTCGTGGCCGGGACGGGGCCGCGGACCACGACGCCGCTGTTGTCGCCGTCGGCGCCGCGCGCGGCTTTCCGGTCCACCTCCCGCTTCGCGCGAGCGTCCTCGGCGTTCGACCTGTAGAGCGTCGGGGCGCCGCTCGGGCTGCTGCGCCGCCGTCGATCTCCG
>RECW01000142.1 GCA_007693835.1 Paracoccaceae bacterium
ATCGGCATGACGCCGGTGTAGGGCACGAGGCCGTGGGTCGGCTTCATGCCGTAGACGCCGCAATAGGCCGCGGGCATGCGGATCGAGCCGCCCTGATCGCCGCCGATGGTCATGTCGACCTCGCCGGTCACCAGCAGCGCGCCCGAACCCGACGACGAGCCGCCGGCGGAGTAGCCGGGCTTGCGCGGGTTGTGCACCGGCCCAGGCGCGGAGGTGTGCGAGCCGCCCGAGAGGCAGAAGTATTCGCAGGTCGCCTTGCCCTTGATCGTGGCCCCGGCGTCGAGCAGGCGCGTGACGATGGTCGCGTCCACGTCCGGCACGAAGCCTTCGAGCGTCGAGGCGCCGTTCATCATCGGCACGCCCGCGAGCATCACGTTGTCCTTGAGCGCGACGGTCTTGCCCTTCAGCGGGCCGCGGGCGGCGCCGGGGATGTCGGTCTTCCAGTACCAGGCGTTGTGGGGGTTCTCCTCGGGGCCGGGCCGGTAGCCGGGGGTGCGGGGATACTTCACCGCCGGGATCTCGTCGGGCAGCGCGTCGAGCACGTCGTAGGCGCCGAGGCTGCCCTGCATGTTCGCGTGGTAGAGGTCGACCTCCTCCGGCGACAGGGTCATGCCGAGGCGGTCTGCGATCTCGGCGAGCTGCTCCTTGGTCGGTCGTCTGATGGCCATCGATCCCTCTCCGTCCTGCCGGTTCCGCGGCCTGCAGCCGCAGCCGCCGCGCCGCGTGGCGCGGATTGTTGGTGTGCGCCGGAACTCTGCACATTCGGCAGGCGCGGGCAAGAGCCGATGCGCCTGTCATTTGATCTTAAAGAAATGATTTGGCGCGGAAGGCCGCAGTGCTAATGTTCGATTCGCGTCGGGCGCGTTTTCAGGCGAAGGCTCCACCCAGCGCGCAACGTGTCACATCATCGCGCATCACGCCCGGAGGCGGCATGGATCGCACGGCCATCGTCCTGATCGAGATGCTGAGCTCGATCTCCACCCTGGTGATCATCGCCATCGGTCTCGCGATCATCTTCGGGATGATGCGGGTGATCAACATCGCCCACGGCGAGTTCATCATGCTCGGCGGCTACATCGGCGTGATCGCGACGCAGCGGTGGGGGGTGAACTTCTGGATCTCCATCCTCGTGATCGCGCCGCTGGTGGTCGGCCTGTTCGGCGTGCTGGTCGAGCGGCTGGTGATCCGGCGGCTCTACGGGCGGATGGTCGACACGCTGCTGGCCACCTGGGGCCTCAGCCTCGCGATGATCGGCGGGGTGACGATGATCTTCGGCAACACCATCGAGGGCGTGTCCGCCCCGTTCGGCGGCGTGCGGATCGGCGCCTTCTCGGTCAGCGGCTACCGGCTGTTCCTGATCCTCGTCGCCGTGGCGCTGCTGCTCGGGGTGCTGGCGGTGCTGCGCTACACCAAGGCGGGGCTGATCGCGCGCGGCGCGATGCAGAACCCCCGCATGGCCGCAGCCCTCGGGATCGACCCGGACCGCGTGTACATGGCGACCTTCGGCGTCGGCGCCGCGCTGTCGGGCCTCGCCGGGGGGCTGCTCGCGCCGCTGACCGGGGTGATCCCGACCATGGGGGCGGCCTTCATCGCCCAGGCCTTCATCACCGTCATCGGCGGCGGCGCGGCGATCGTCACCGGCACGGGGCTCGCCGCGACGCTGTTCGGCTCGGTCGCCAAGCTTGTCGAGTTCGTCTCGACGCCGGTCATCGGCGACGCGGCGCTGCTGTTCGTGGCGCTGTTCGTGCTGCGCCTGCTGCCGCAAGGCATCACCGGGCGGTTCTTCCGCCGCGCCAGCTGAGGAGGGGGCCATGGAGCGCCTGATGGAGAACGACGCCCTGCGCGGCCGGCTGCTGGTGGCGCTGACGGCGCTGATCGGCGTCGGCGTGATGTTCTGGGCCGCGGCGACGCTGGAGTTCTTCCAGATCTTCCAGCTCACCGAGTTCCTCATCCTCGCCATCCTCGCGATCAGCCTCGCCTTCATCTGGGGGCACGGCGGAATCCTGTGCTTTGGTCAGGCGGCGTTCTTCGGCCTCGGCGGCTACGCTTACGCCCTGCTCGCGCTGAACGACTTCGACACCGGCGGCGCGCTGTTCCTCGGCGTCGCCATCGCCGGCGGCTTCGCGGCGCTGCTCGGCTACTTCATGTTCTACGGGCGGCTCTCCGACGTCTACATGGGCGTCGTCACGCTCTCGGTGACGCTGATCTTCCAGAAGCTGATGAACTCCACGGCCGGTTCGGCCTACACGGTGGGCAAGGCGCGGCTCGGGGGCTTCAACGGCATCCCCTCCGTGCCGACGCTGAGCTCGCCCGCGGAACCCGCGATGCCGCTGATGCCCGAGCAGCTCTACTTCGTCGCCTTCGGCGCGCTGATCCTCGTCTATCTGCTGCTCGGCCTGATGACCCATTCATCCTTCGGCCGCGCGGCGGCGGCGGTGCGCGAGAACGAGACGCGCGCCGAGCTGATCGGCTACGACGTGCGGCGCATCAAGCTGGTGACCTTCGCCATCGGCGGCGCGGTGGCGGGGCTCGCGGGGGCGCTGATGGCGAGCCAGCGGGCCTTCATCGACCCGAACGCCTTCGGCCTCGTGCTGTCGGCGCAGGCGCTGATCTGGGTGATCGTCGGCGGGCTCGGCACGCTGGTCGGCCCCATTCTGGGCTGCATCGCGCTGCAGTATCTGTCGCTGTGGCTTTCCGAAGGGCAGTTCCGGGTGATGGGCGCGGCCCTCGACAACAACCTCGTGCTGGGCGTGATCCTGATGACCATGGTGCTCGCCGTCCCGAAGGGCCTCGCGCCGACCATCCGCGACGGGGTGCTCTGGCTCTGGCGACGGGCGCGGCCCTCCAGCGACGCGCCGTCGGCGCCGGCGGCGGCGGGAGAGCGGGCATGACCACGACGCCGATCATCGAGGCCCGCAACCTCGTCATGCGCTTCGGCGGCGTGGTGGCGGTGAACGACGTCAGCCTCAGCGTCGCCGACGGCGAGCTGCGCTGCCTGATCGGGCCGAACGGGGCCGGCAAGAGCACCTTCTTCAAGTGCCTCACCGGCCAGCTGACGCCGACCTCCGGCGAGGTGCTGTTCGACGGCAAGCCGATCACCGGGCTGAAGAGCCACGAGATCGCGCGGCTGCGCGTCGGCATCAAGACGCAGGTGCCGAACCTGTTCAACGGCCTGACGGCGCGGGAGAACGTGTGGCTCGCGGCGCGGCGCAACCACGTCGACCGCGCCGCCGGCAAGCTCGCCGAGGCGGTGATGGAGCGCTTCGGCGTGGCCGCGCTGGCCAAACGCGTGGTCGGCGAGCTCGCCCACGGCCAGCGCCAGCTTGTCGAGCTCGCCTGCGTGCTGGCGGGCGAGCCGCGGCTGATCCTGCTCGACGAACCCGCCGCCGGGATGACCGACGAGGAGGTCGAGCGCATCACCACGGTGATCCGCGAGATCAACCGCACCACCGCGCTGGTGGTGGTCGAGCACGACATGCAGTTCATCCGTCAGATCGCCCGCACCGTCACCGTGTTCCACCAGGGGGCGGTGCTGGTGGAGGATCATGTCGACGCCGTGCTGTCGAACCCGATGGTGCGCGACGTCTATCTCGGAAAGAAGGCCGCCTGATGCTGCTCGAGGTCTCCGGCCTGCGCGCCGGCTACGGGAACGTGCCGGTCCTGCGCGGTATCGACTTCGCCGTGAAGGAGCGCGAATTCGTCGGCATCCTCGGCCACAACGGCATGGGCAAGTCGACGCTGCTCAACACGCTTATGGGCCGGATCAGGGCGACCGACGGCGTGGTGCGCTTCAAGGGCGCCGACGTCACCCGCATCGGCGCCCACCGGCGCTCGACGCTCGGCATGGGGCTGGTGCCGCAGGGGCGGGAGATCTTTCCCAACCTCTCGGTGATGGAGAACCTGCTGATCGCCCGCGCCACCCGCCGCGGCGACCCGAACGGGGTGATCGAGGAGGCGCTGGAGGATTTCCCCCGGCTGAAGCGCCTGCTCGACCGGCGCGGCGGGGCGCTCTCGGGCGGCGAGCAGCAGCTTCTTGCGCTCGCCCGCTGCCTCTGCGCGGACCCCAAGCTGATCCTGCTCGACGAGCCGACCGAGGGCATCCAGCCGTCGATCATCGAGGAGATCGTCGATACGCTGCACGCGGTGAAGAAGCGGCGGGAGCTGGCCATCGTTCTGGTGGAGCAGAACCTCGACTTCATCGCCGCGCTCGCCGAACGGGTGCTGATCATCCAGCGCGGCGTGCTGACCCGCGAGATACCGCCCTCGGCCCTCGCCGATGCGGATACGGTGAGCGAGTTCGTGGGCTTCGCCCACTGAGCGCGCGCCGGAGGCCAGAAGGGGCGCCAGCCCCTGCGACACGACAGGAGAAGAAGATGTCGCTGACACGCCGTTCGATGCTGAAGTCCTCCGCCGCGCTCGGCGCCGGCGCGCTGGCGGGCGGCATGCCGCTGATCGCCGAGGCCGCCGACGAGATCGTGGTGGCCCAGATCCACGACATGTCGGGCGGGCTCGACATCTACGGCGCGCCGATGGTCGAGACCTTCAACCTCGCCGCCGACGAGATCAACGCGGCCGGCGGCGTGAACGGCAAGCCGCTGCGCATCGTCACCTACGACCCGCAGTCCAACATGCAGCTCTATTCGCAGCTCGCACAGCAGGCGGCGCTGCGCGACCGCGCGGCGGTGGTCCACGGCGGCATCACCTCGGCGAGCCGCGAGGTGATCCGGCCGGTGCTGCGCCGCTTCAACACGCTCTACTTCTACAACACGCTCTACGAGGGCGGCGTCTGCGACCGCAACACCTTCTGCCTCGGCACGACGCCGGCGCAGACGGTCGAGAAGCTCGTTCCTTACGTGCTGAACCGCTTCGGCCCGAAGGTCTACACCATCGCCGCCGACTACAACTACGGCCAGATCACCGCGGCCTGGGTGAAGAAATACGTCGAGGACAACGGCGGCGAGGTGGTCGCCACCGACTTCTTCCCGCTCGACGTCACCGACTTCGGCGCCACGATCTCGCGCATCCAGCAGGCGCAGCCCGACATGGTGATGTCGATCCTCGTCGGCGGCGCGCACGTCTCGTTCTACCGCCAGTGGTTCGCGGCGGGCATGAAGGACGCGATCCCGATCGCCTCCACCACCTTCGGCGGCGGCAACGAGCACATCATCCTGACCGACGACGAAGCCCGCGGCATCATCTACGCCTGCGGCTACTTCATGGAGCTCGACACGCCGGCCTCGAAGGACTTCGTGGCCCGCTTCGCCGCGAAGTACGGCCCGAACCACTCCTATCTGTCCGAGATCCCGACGGTGACCTACGAAGGGCTGCACATCTGGGCGAAGGCCGCGAACATGGCCGGCACCACCGAGCGGATGGCGGTGATCGAGGCGCTGGAATCCGACTTCGAGTTCGACGGCCCGACCGGCCCGTCGAAGATCGACGCGGCGACGCACCACGCCTACCGCTCGGCCTTCATCGCCGAGTGCACCGGCAAGGGCTTCCAGTTCATCGAGAGCCACGAGTTGCAGCCGCCGGCCGACACCCAGGCCGTCTGCGACCTGATCGCGAATCCGGACGAGAACCAGCACTTCCAGATCTCGCTCTGACGCCATTCCCGGCGCCGCCTTCGCGGGCGGCGCCGCAGCTGCGGGGTTTCCCATGATCACGATCACCGCCGTCATCCGCGCGAAGCCGGGGTGCGCCGACGCGCTGCAGGCCGCGCTGCTCGACGTCGCCGACCACGTGCGCGCCAACGAGCCCGAGACCGTCGACTTCTTCCTGTCGCGCTCGGTCGAGGACGACCATGTCTTCACGACCTACGAACGCTTCGTCGACGCCGCGGCCAAGGACCGCCACAACGGCTCGGCCGCCGTGGCGCGGTTCTTCGAGGTCGGCGGCCCGCTCATCGAACAGCCGGTGATCCTGCACACCTGCGCGGAATACTGGACGAAGTGAGCGCCGCCGCGCCCCGCCCACAGGGTCGCGGGCCGGTTCCGCGCGCCCCATCACCGGCTTGGCGCGCCTTTCCCCGGTTTCCACAGGACGCCTGCGTGGACGGAAACATGGCCGTCGCCCGCATGGGGCGAGCGGGCTAGAGTGGCCGAAACCAGACAGGCCGCGCTTTCCATGCCCGACGACCTCGACCGGCGCGAGATGCGCCTCCAGCCGCACAACATCGAGGCCGAGCAGGCGCTGCTCGGCGCGCTGCTGATCAACAACGACGTCTACGACCGCGTGGCGTCGCTGGTGGCGCCGAAGCATTTCTACGATCCGCTCCACGGCCGCATCTTCGAGGTGGCGGCGCGGCGCATCCAGCAGAACGCGCTGGCGAGCCCCGTGACGCTGCGCCCCTTCTTCGAGCGCGACCCCGGCATGGCGGAGCTCGGCGGCCCCGCCTATCTCGCACGTCTCGCCGGCGCCGCCATCTCGATCTACGCCGCGCGCGATTTCGCCCAGACGATCCACGACCTCGCGCTGCGGCGCGAGCTGATCCTGCTCGGCGAGGAGATCGCCGCCAAGGCCGCCGACGTCCACCCCGACAGCGAGCCGAAGGACCAGATCGTCGAGGCCGAGCAGGCGCTCTACACCCTCGCGGAGACCGGCAAGCACGAAGGCGGCTTCGTCAGCTTCCTGCGCGCGGCGAAGGAGGCGATCGACATCGCCAACGCCGCCTATCAGCGCGACGGCGGGCTCGCCGGCCTATCGACCGGGCTGATGGACATGGACCGCAAGCTCGGCGGCCTGCACCCCTCCGACCTCGTGATCATCGCCGGCCGCCCGTCGATGGGCAAGACCGCGCTCGCCACCAACATCGCCTTCAACATCGCGCGGAAGTTCCGCACCGGGCTGAAGCCCGACGGCGAGGAGGGCGTGGTCGACGGCGGCGTGGTCGGCTTCTTCTCGCTGGAGATGTCGGCCGAACAGCTCGCCACCCGCGTGCTGTCGGAGCAGGCGCAGGTGCCCTCCGAACGCATCCGCCGCGGCGAGATGGACGAGCCCGAGTTCCGCCGCTTCGTCGAGGCGGCGGCGGAGCTGGAGCGCATCCCGCTCTACATCGACGACACGCCCGCCCTGCCGATCTCGACGCTCGCGGCGCGCGCGCGGCGGCTGAAGCGCCAGCACGGCCTCGACGCGCTGTTCGTCGACTATCTGCAACTCGTCCGGCCCGCTTCGGGCCGATCCGACGGGCGCGTGCAGGAGGTGTCGGAGATCACGCAGGGCCTCAAGGCCATCGCCAAGGAGCTGAACGTGCCGGTGATCGCGCTGTCGCAGCTCTCGCGGCAGGTGGAGAACCGCGAGGACAAGCGGCCGCAGCTCTCGGACCTGCGCGAATCGGGCTCCATCGAGCAGGACGCCGACGTGGTGATGTTCGTCTACCGCGAGGAATACTATCATGAGCGGCTGAAGCCGGGCGAGGACGACCCCGCCTTCACCGACTGGCTGGCGAAGATGGAGCGCATCCACAACAAGGCCGAGGCGATCATCGGCAAGCAGCGCCATGGCCCCATCGGCACGGTGGAGCTTCAGTTCGACGGCCGCTTCACCCGTTTCTCCGACCTCGCGCGCGAGGATCGGCGCGACATCCGGGACTTTTCGTGACCGGCGCGCTCACCATCGACCTCGGCGCGATCCGCGCGAACTGGCGCGCGCTGGCCGGGCGGGTCCGCCCCGCGCGGTGCGCGGCGGTGGTGAAGGCTGACGCCTACGGGCTCGGGCTCGCGCAGGTCGCCCCGGCGCTGCTCGCCGAAGGCGCGCGCGTCTTCTTCGTCGCGACCGCCGAGGAGGCGCTGGCGGCGCGCGCCGTCCTCGGCGAGAGCCCGGCGGTGTTCTGCTTCAACGGCCCCGACGCCGACACGGTCGACGCTTTGGCCGAGGCGCGCGTGCGCCCCCTGCTGAACGGCCCCGAACAGGTGGCGCTGGCGCGGGCGGCGGCGCGGCGGCGCGGCGCGGCTTACGCCTGCGGGCTTCAGCTCGACACCGGCATGAACCGGCTCGGGCTCGAGGCCGACGAACTGGCCGCGGCGCTGGCGGAAGGGCTCGACGGCCTCGACGTCGGCCTCGCCATGAGCCACCTCGCCTGCGCCGACGACCCCGCGCACCCGATGAACGCCGCCCAGCGCTTGGCCTTCGCGGCGATGACGGCGCATCCCGTTCTGGCGGGCGTCCCCCGCAGCCTGTCGGCGACCGGCGGCGCGCTGCTCGGGCCCGGCTTCGCCTTCGACCTCGTGCGGCCGGGCGTCGGGCTCTACGGCGGCCTGCCCTTCGCCGACGCGCGGCCGGTCGTCACCCTCGACGTTCCGGTGATCCAGACGCGCGCGGTGGCGCCGGGCGAGGCGGTGGGCTACGGCGCGACATGGGTCGCCGAGCGGCCGAGCCGCATCGCGACCATCGCCGCGGGCTACGCCGACGGGCTGCACCGGGCGCTCTCGAACCGCGGCGGCGCCTTCCACGCCGGGCGCAGGCTGCCGTTCGCCGGGCGCGTCAGCATGGACCTGATCGGCCTCGACGTGACCGAGGCGCCCGACGTCTCGGCGGGCGACCGCGTGACGCTGCTCGGGCCCGAGCAGGGCGTCGACGCGCTGGCCGCGGCGGCCGGCACGATCGGCTACGAGATCCTGACAAGCCTTGGAACCCGCTATGCTCGCCGGTATGTAGGCGCGTCCGACCCTTAAGCCGGAGCGCGCATCTTGGCGGCGATCCTCCTCGTCCAGAGCTTCCTCGCCTCCATCGGGCGCACCGTTCTCGGCGTCTGCCGGGGCGCGGGCTCCATCGCCATCTTCGGCGCCGACGGGGTCAGCCACATCTTCCGGCCGCCGTACTATCCCGCCGAGTTCGGCCGGCAGCTCCTGCGGATCGGGTGGTTCTCGCTCCCGGTGGTGGGGTTGACCGCGCTGTTCACCGGCGCCGCGCTGGCGCTGCAGATCTACGCGGGCGGCGCGCGGTTCAACGCCGAGTCCGTCGTGCCCTCGATCGTCGCCATCGGCATGACGCGCGAGCTCGGCCCCGTGCTCGGCGGGCTGATGGTGGCGGGGCGCGTCTCGGCCTCGGTCGCGGCGGAGCTCGGGACGATGCGCGTCACCGAACAGATCGACGCGCTCACCACGCTCTCGACCAACCCGATGAAGTATCTCGTCGCGCCGCGGCTGCTGGCCGCGACGCTGGCGCTGCCGGCGCTGGTCGCCGTCGGCGACGCCATCGGGATCATGGGGGGGATGCTGGTCGGGGTGGCGCGGCTCGGCTTCAACCCGGCGGTCTACATCCAGAACACGGTCGACTTCCTCGAAGTGATGGACGTGGTCTCGGGCCTCGTGAAGGCTGCGGTGTTCGGCTTCATCATCGCGCTGATGGGCTGCTACATGGGCTACCATTCCGACAGGGGCGCGCAGGGCGTCGGGCGCGCGACCACCAACGCGGTGGTGTCGGCCTCTATCCTCATCCTGGCGGCGAACTACTTCCTGACCGAGTTCTTCTTCGCAGGCGCATGAACGAGGCCCCGAAAATCGCCCTCACCGACGTCGCCAAGGCCTTCGGGTCGAAGCGCGTCCTGCGCGGCGTGACGCTGGCGGCGGCGAAGGGCGAGTCCCTCGTCATCATCGGCGGCTCGGGCACCGGCAAGTCGGTGACGCTGAAGTGCGTGCTGGGGCTGATCGCGCCCGACAGCGGCGTGATCCGCGTCGACGGCGAGGACGTCGCGCGCCTGCGCGGCGCCGCCCGCGAGCGGTATCTCGACAAGTTCGGCATGCTGTTCCAGGGCGCGGCGCTGTTCGACAGCCTGCCCGTCTGGCGCAACGTGGCGTTCCGCATGCTGAGCGGCCGCAAACGCCGCCCGGTGCGGGAGGCGCGGGAGATCGCGGTGGAGAAGCTGCGCCGCGTCGGCCTCGGCCCCGAGACGGCGGACCTGTTTCCCGCCGAGCTGTCGGGCGGCATGCAGAAGCGCGTCGGCCTCGCCCGCGCCATCGCCGGCGACCCCGAGATCATCTTCTTCGACGAGCCGACCACCGGGCTCGACCCGATCATGGCCGACGTGATCAACGACCTGATCCGCGAGATCGTGACCGAGATGGGCGCGACCGCCTTGACCATCACCCACGACATGAGTTCCGTGCGCAAGATCGCCGATCGCGTGGCGATGCTGCATGACGGCGTGGTGCAGTGGGAGGGCCCCATCGCGGCGCTGGACGACAGCGGCAACCCGTATGTCGACCAGTTCATCCACGGTCGGGCCCACGGCCCGATCGAAGCCCTGCGATAAGGGGGGAGAGACCGATGTCCGAGGAAGCGCTCTGGCAGGAGCTGCTCGACGTCTCCCAGCGCTACATCGATGGCGACCAGGCGATGGAGTTCCGCGAGGCCTACCGCCGCGTCGCGCGGTGCCTGTCGATCTGCCATCGGCTCGGCGTCGAGCACCCGGGCGTCGAGCTGCTGAGCCGCGACGCCTACTCCAAGGCCGAGCTTGACGCCTTCTTCCAGAAGACCTGGCGGCTCGCGATGCTCCACGCCGAGCAGCGCGACATCAACATCGTCGAGGCGCGCCGCGGCGTCGACCGCGACGCGCGGGACTTCGACAAGCTGCGCGACACGCTCGGGGAGGCGCGGCGCATGATCCTCGCCTTCGGCTGGCTGCCCGAGCACGCCAAGCGCCGCCAGCTCGACCAGCTCGAGGCGCTGATCTCCGAACTGCAGCGCGCCCGCGACGACTTCGACGTGGCGCTCGCCGAGGTCGACGACCCGATGATCGCCGCGACCATCGAGATCGGCCGGCCTTCGGGCTGGGGCGAGTTCGTGCGGCGGGTGTTCGGCATCGTCGGCCCCACCCGCGTCGACGACCGTCGCGCGATCCCGGCGCCCGAGACCCGCGTGCTGCCGGCGCCGAAACCCGAGAACGACTGACCGGCCGCGTGGCCCGCGGCGCGCCCTCCTTCGTCTGCGCGGCCTGCGGCGCCGTCCACGCCAAGTGGTCGGGGCGCTGCGACGCCTGCGGGGCGTGGAACAGCATCGTGGAGGACGCGCCCCGCGGCGTGACGTCCCCCGCGCGCGGCCGGCGCGTCGCGCTGGCGCCGCTCGCAGGCGCGGATCCGGCGCCGCCGCGGCTGCCGTCGGGGGGCGCGGAGCTCGACCGGGTGCTCGGCGGCGGCCTCGTGCCCGGCTCGGCGGTGCTGGTCGGCGGCGATCCGGGCATCGGCAAGTCGACCTTGCTGCTGCAGGCGGCGGCCGCCTTCGGCGCGCAGGGGGCGAAGGTGATCTACGTGTCGGGCGAGGAGGCGGCGGCGCAAATCCGGATGCGCGCCGCGCGCCTCGGCCTCGCCGACGCAGCCGTTCTTCTCGCCGCCGAGACCGGTCTGCGCGACGTGCTCGCGACCCTCGACGCCGAGACGCCGGCGCTGACCATCGTCGACTCGATCCAGACCATGTGGGTCGACGCGGTGGAGGGGGCGCCCGGCGCCGTCGCCCAGGTGCGCGCCTCGGCCCATGCGCTGACCGACCACGCCAAGCGCCGCGGCGGCGCGGTGGTGATGGTGGGCCACGTCACCAAGGACGGCCAGATCGCCGGGCCGCGGGTGATCGAGCACATGGTCGACACCGTGCTCTATTTCGAAGGCGAGCGCGGCCACCAGTTCCGCATCCTGCGCGCCGTCAAGAACCGCTTCGGCCCTGCGGGCGAGATCGGCGTCTTCGAGATGACCGGCGCGGGGCTGGCCGAAGTGCGCAACCCTTCCGCCCTTTTCCTCGGCGACCGCGAGGCGCGGACGGCGGGGGCGGTGGTGTTCGCGGGCGTCGAGGGCACGCGGCCGCTGCTCTGCGAGATCCAGGCGCTGGTGGCGCCCTCGCCCCTCGGCACGCCGCGGCGGGCCGTGGTGGGGTGGGATTCGGGGCGCCTCGCGATGATCCTCGCGGTGCTGGAGGCGCGGGCGGGCGTCGGTTTCGCCGGCAAGGACGTCTATCTGAACGTCGCCGGCGGCCTGCGCGTGGCGGAGCCCGCGGCCGATCTGGCCGTCGCCGCGGCGCTGGTTTCGGCGCTGACGGGGACGCCTGCGCCGGGCGGCGCGGTGATTTTCGGCGAAATCGCGCTTTCCGGGGCGGTTCGCCCTGTCGCCCAGGCCGAAGCGCGGCTAAAGGAGGCGGCCAAGCTCGGTTTCGACCGGGCCTACGCCGCCTTCAAACCCGGTTCCGTCGGCGAGACCGCCGTCGCCCTGAACCCCGTCGAGGACCTGCGCGCCTTCGTCGAAGACCTGTTCGGCGCGCCCGAACCGTGATGCCCGGATGACCTTCACCCTCGTCGACGCCGTCGTCCTGCTGATCGTCGCCGTCTCCGCCTTCCTCGCCTACGCCCGCGGCTTCACGCGGGAGGCCCTGGCCATCGGCGGCTGGATCGTCGCGGCGCTCGGCGCGTTCTTCTTCGCCCCGTTCCTCGAACCGCTGATCGGCGAGATCCCGGTGGTCGGCGCGTTCCTGCGGTCGTCCTGCACGCTGTCGATCCTCGCGGCCTTCGTCGTCGCCTTCGCGGCGATCCTCGTGCTGCTCGCCATCTTCACGCCGCTGGTGTCGAACGCGGTGCGCGATTCGGCCGTCGGCGCGCTCGACAAGGGGCTCGGCTTCCTGTTCGGCGTCGTGCGGGGGGTGGCGCTCGCGGCGGTGCTGTTCCTGCTCTACGACCTGCTCGTGCCGCTCGAACAGCGCCTCGATTCGATCGACGGCGCCCAATCGGTGCGGCTGGTGGCCGAAGCCGCCGCGCTGATCCGCGACAACGCCCCCGACGAGACGCCGCAGTGGCTGGGCTCGCGCATCGACCGGCTGATGGGCGTCTGCGGCGAGGTCCCTGCGACGGGACAATGACAGGCGCGCCCCGCCACGCTATACCCCGCCCCGACGCACGACCCGGCGGACACCCCATGCGCTTCGGCACGCCCTTCGACGACGACAAGCTGCGCGAGGAGTGCGGCGTCTACGGCGTGTTCGGCGCCGGCGAGGCGGCGAGCATCGTCGCGCTCGGCCTCCACGCCCTCCAGCACCGCGGGCAGGAGGCGGCGGGAATCGCCGCCTACGACCACGCCGAAGGACGCTTCAACACCGTCCGGCGCCTCGGCTACGTGCGCGACTCGTTCACCTCGGCCGAGGTGATGGCCCAGCTTCCGGGCCGCCACGCGCTCGGCCATGTCCGCTATTCGACCGCCGGCGCGAAGGGGGGCACGGCGATCCGCGACGTGCAGCCGCTCTACGCCGAGCTCTCCACCGGCGGCTTCGCCATCGCGCACAACGGCAACCTGACCAACGCCGACGCCATCCGCGCCGAACTGATCGAGCGCGGGTCGATCTTCCAGTCCTCCTCCGACACCGAATGCATCGTCCACCTGATGGCGCGCTCGATCCAGCGGACGGTGGCCGAGCGCATGAAGGACGCGCTGCGCCGGGTCGAGGGCGCGTTCTCGGTCGTCGCGGTCACCCGCTCGAAGATGATCGGCGTGCGCGACGCGCTCGGCATCCGCCCGCTGGTGCTCGGGCGGCTCGGCGACGTGTGGATCCTGTCGTCGGAGACCTGCGCGCTCGACATCGTCGGCGCCGAACTGGTGCGCGACGTCAGCCCGGGCGAGATGGTGATCGTCTCGGAGAAGGGCGTGGAGAGCCAGTTCCCGTTCCAGAAGGCGGAACCGCGGTTCTGCATCTTCGAATACGTCTATTTCTCGCGCCCCGACAGCGTGATCGACGGGCTTTCGGTCTACGAGGCGCGGCGGCGGATCGGGGCGGAGCTGGCGCGCGAGGCGCCGGTGGAGGCCGATCTCATCTGCCCGGTGCCCGACAGCGGCACGCCCGCCGCCATCGGCTACGCGCAGGAGAGCGGGATCCCCTACGCCATGGGGATCATCCGCAACCAGTACGTCGGACGCACCTTCATCGAGCCGACCGAGCACATCCGCAACATGGGCGTGCGGCTGAAGCTGAACGTCAACCGCGCGATCATCGAGGGCAAGCGGGTGGTGCTGGTCGACGACAGCGTGGTGCGCGGCACCACCAGCCGCAAGATCAAGGACATGGTGAAGGACGCCGGCGCGAAGGAGGTGCATCTGCGCATCGCCTCGCCGCCCACCGTCTGGCCGTGCTTCTACGGGGTCGACACGCCCGACAAGGACAAGCTCCTCGCCGCGCAGATGAGCGGCGAGGCGATGCGCGACCACCTCGGGGTCGATTCGCTGCGCTTCGTGTCGCTCGACGGCCTCTATCGCGCGGTCGGCGCGGCCGCGGGGCGCGACGCGGCCGCGCCGCGCTACTGCGACGCCTGTTTCAGCGGCGACTATCCGGTCGCGCCGTCGGACCGGATCGCGCAGGGGCGCATCACGATCCGCGCGGAGACCTGAGATGACGGACGATCTTTCCGGCCGCCTCGCGCTGGTGACGGGCGCGTCGCGGGGGCTCGGCTGGGCGCTGGCGCAGGAGGCGGCGCGCCGCGGCGCCCATGTGCTGGCGCTGGCGCGGACCATCGGCGCGCTCGAGGAGCTCGACGACGCGATCAAGGCCGCGGGCGGCGCGGCGACGCTGGTTCCGGCCGACGTGACCGACGACCCGGCCCTCGCGCGGCTCGGCGCGGCGATCCACGAACGGTGGGGGCGGCTCGACCTCTGGCTGCACTGCGCGGTCCACGCGCCGCCGCTTTCGCCCACCGCCCACGCCGAGGCGAAGGACCTCGACAAGGCGCTGGCGGTGAACGCGCGGGCGACGCAGCGGCTGATCCGCGCCCTCGACCCGCTGCTGCGCGCAGCGCCTGCCGGCGTCGCCGTGCTGATGGACGATGCGCGCGAAGAACAGGCGTTCTTCTCGGCCTACGCCGCGTCGAAGGCCGCGGCGCGCGTCTTCTGGAGCGCCTGGGCGCGGGAGGCGGTGAAGACCCCGCTCCGCGTCCTGCGCGCCCTGCCGCCGCCGATGCCCACCGCGACCCGCGCGCGCTTCTATCCGGGCGAGGATCGTGCGGCGCTCGCCGACCCCGCCGACGTCGCGCGCCGGCTGCTCGACGCCGTGGCGGCCCGCGCGCCGGACCCGATCGCGCTCTGAGGCTGGCGCCGCCCGCGCAGGCGGGTATCGTGGCGGAGACCAACGCCCGGAGCCCTCGCCATGACCGCGCCCAAAGCCACCTGGAGCTACCCGACCGCCGTCCGCTTCGGGGCCGGCCGCATCGCCGAGCTGCCCGACGCCTGCCGCGCGGCGGGTCTGCGCCGTCCGCTTCTCGTAACCGACCCTGTGGTGGGGGCGATGCCGATGACCGGCCGCGCGCTCGACGCGCTCCGCGAGGCGGGGTTCGCGCCCGGCGTCTTCGACCGCACCACGCCGAACCCGACGGGTTCCGACCTCGACGCCTGCGTGGCCGCCTTCCGCGACGGGGGCCATGACGGGGTGGTCGCGTTCGGCGGCGGCTCGGCGCTCGACCTCGGCAAGTGCGCCGCCTTCATGGCGGGTCAGACCCGGCCCGTGTGGGACTTCGAGGACATCGGCGACTGGTGGACCCGCGCCAACGCCGACGCCATCGCGCCGGTCGTCGCCGTGCCCACCACCGCCGGCACCGGCTCGGAAGTCGGCCGCGCCGGGGTGCTGACCAACGAGGAGACCCACACCAAGAAGATCATCTTCCATCCGAAGATGCTGCCGGCGGTCGTGATCGCGGACCCCGAGCTCACCGTCGGCATGCCGCCGGCGATCACCGCCGGCACCGGGATGGACGCCTTCGCCCACTGCCTCGAGGCCTACTGCTCGCCGTTCTACCATCCGATGTCGGCGGGGATCGCGGTCGAGGGGATGCGGTTGGTCGCCGAGCACCTGCCGCGCGCCTACGCGGACGGCGGCGACATCGAGGCGCGCGCCCACATGATGAGCGCGGCGGCGATGGGGGCGGTCGCGTTCCAGAAGGGGCTCGGCGCGATCCACGCGCTGTCGCATCCCGTGGGGGCGCTGTTCGACACGCACCACGGCATGACCAACGCGGTGGTGATGCCGGTGGTGCTGCGCTTCAACCGCCCCGCCATCGAGGCGCGGATCGCGCGACTCGCCGCCTACCTCGGCCTCGCGCCGTCGTTCGAGGCGTTCATGGAGTGCGTGATCGGGTTGCGCGCGACGCTGGACGTGCCGGAGCGGCTGAGCGCGATGAAGGGCGGGCTGACCGCCGACGCCGCCGTCTTCGACCGGATCGCCGCCATGGCGGTCGAGGATCCGACCGCCGGCGGCAACCCGGTGGACCTGACGCCCGAGGCCGCGCGGCGCCTGATCGAGGAGGCCTGGTGAGCGGCGCGCGCCGCGTAAACCAAATTCGCGCGCCGCGTAAACCAAATTAACGACTGTTCAACCACGACGGTGTGGTGTCTACTCAAACCGTAGTGTTGCGGCGTGGTGCTTGATGGGTCCGATCGGTGAGGAAGCAAGCGTAAGGCGGCGCTGCGTGGCGGACTTCGCAGAGTTCTCTCGCTCGACGTTGACGCATCCCGATGCGGCAGGACTTCTGCATTTGTGGCAGGAGCTTCGCGGTGATCGGCCGGCCCCGTTCCGCGCCGAGCTCGACGCGGGAAAGATCGGCGCCAAGGCGCCGTTCCTCGCCATTCTGGAGCATGTGGGGCCGTCGAATCTCCGGGTGCGCATCGCCGGCGATCGGCTGAACAAGTGGTTCGGTCTCGAACTGCGCGGCATGAGCGCGCTGTCTCTCGTCGCTCCGGAAGCCCGAAACCATGTGCAGGCGGCGCTCAATCGGGTGATCGACGATCCGGCGGTCGCCGCGCTGCACGGCGCCGCCCGGGCCGCCGACGGCGCCCAGGCGCGCTATGAACTGGCGCTGCTGCCCATGCGCAGCGACTTCGGTCGCGTCGACCGGGTGCTGGTCGGGCTCTGGCTGCTGGATCACACCGGACCCTTCGGCCCGATGCGCCTCGGCGTGGACGCGGTCACGGTGGCCACCGTGCCGCTGGAGGGGCGCCCGAGGCTGGTCGCGGAGACGGCGTCGCCCGCCTTCGCCGAGGCGGAGGGCGACGGAGCCGCCGCGCCGCCGCGACCGGCCGACCCGCCGACCCGCCGCGGCCATCTGCGCGTGGTGAAGTGACGGCGCCCTCAGGCGCGGAACAGTCTGAAGACCTCCGAGGCGAGCAGACCTGCGCCCAGCGCGATGGCGATCGACGCCAGCGCATAGAAGAACGGCTGCTGGCGTGAGGCGTCGAACATCAGGCGCTCCAGTCCTTCCTTCCGCACGCCGATCTCGGCTTCGAACATGTCGATGACTTCGCGGTCGCGCGTCAGCAGCACGCGCGCGCGATAAACCCCTTCGACGATGTTCGACGGCAGCTTGAAGCTGGTTCGGAAGAGCACGTCCTCCACCAGTTCGATCCCGCCGGGCCGCTGCACGTAGAGTCCTTCCTCGCGCCTGAGCCGGACCAGCGCCTCGAGGAACTCCTCCCGCGCGTCCGCCCCGCCCTGCGCGCCGACCAGCCGCAGGTGGCGCTCGAGGGAGACGGCGTGGCGGATGTCCTCGGTGTGGCTTATGGTCTCGAACAGAGGCCCGGTCGCGGCGACGGCGTAGAAGCTGGGCGCGCTGTCGATGCGCTCGCTTTCGCGGTTGATCCAGACGCCGTTGACGCGGCGCTTGCGCCGCACCGTCACCGGCTGCGCCGGTCCGATCACCTTGACGACGATCCCGAGCGTATCGGCGTCGTCTTCGGGGAAGCGGTCGCGGGCGATGGCGCCGTAGACGAAGATCTCCGAGCCGACGAAGCCCCCCGTGATCGAGATGCGGTTCTGGCTGATCGCGCCGACAACGCGCTGCGTCGTCGCCACCGCGGCCCCGGCCGCCAGCGCCGCCGCAAGGGCGAGGAGGAGGCCGACCCGCCTCATCCCGCAGGCGCCAGCGAGAACGGCTCGGCCGGCGTCGCGACCAGGTCGACCGCCATCCGGGCGCAGACCGCGAGCACGATCACCGCAAGCAGGATGCGCAGCTGCTCGCCGCGCAGACCGATGCCGAGCCGCGCGCCGACCTGCGCGCCGACCGCGCCGCTGAAGATCAGCAGCACCGCCAGCATCGCGTCGACCGTCTGGTTCTGCACGGCGTGGAGCATCGTGGTCCAGGCCGTCAGGAACAGGATCTGGAACAGCGAGGTGCCGACCACCACGCTGGTCGGCATGCCGAGGAGGTAGATCATCGCGGGCACCATGATGAACCCGCCGCCGACCCCCATCAGCGCCGCCAGCACCCCGACGCCGACCCCCACCACGAAGGGCGGGATGGCGCTGGCGTAGAGCTTCGATTCGCGGAACCGCATCTTGAGCGGCAGCGCCTGCAGCCACGTCGACCCGCGCCGGGGCCTCGACGGGGCCGGCGCGGCGGCGCCGGAGCGGCGCAGCGCGCCGAGGCTCTCGACCAGCATGATCGCGCCGACGGTCCCGAGGAACACGACGTAGGACAGCGCCACCATCAGCTCGACCTGGCCCGCCGCGCGCAGGGCCGCGAACAGCTGAACGCCGAAAGTCGAGCCGAGGAGACCCCCCGCCAGCAGGACAAGCCCCATCTTCACGTCCACCGCGCGGCGACGCCAGTGCGTCAGCACGCCCGAGAACGCCGAGGCGACGAGCTGGTTGGCGCCGGTGGCGACGGCGACCGCAGGCGGAATGCCGGTGAAGATCAGCAGGGGCGTGATCAGAAACCCGCCGCCCACGCCGAACAGCCCCGACAGCATGCCGACGAGCGCGCCGAGGCCAAGGACCAGCGGCGCGTTGACGGACATCTCGGCGATCGGCAGGTAGATCTGCATCGGTCCGCCCGACTGAGGCGCCTCAGCGATACACGGGCGCCGCCGCGCGATCCAGCGCTCAGCGCCGCCAGAAGCCCGGCGTCAGCAGCACGAGCACCGTCAGCACCTCGAGCCGCCCGAGCAGCATGGCGAGAGAGAGCACCCATTTCGCCCCGTCGGGCAGCGGCGCGAAGTTGCCCGCCGGGCCGATCACCGGCCCGAGCCCCGGCCCGACGTTCGCCAGCGCCGTCGCCGCCCCGGAGATCGCGGTGACGGGATCGAGCCCCATCATCGCCAGCGCCACGGTGACGAGGCCGAGCGTGAGGGCGAAAAGGTAGAGAAAGCTCATCACCGAGGAGATCGCCTCGGGCTCGACGGGCCGTCCGTCGAAGCGCGGGATGAAGACGCCGGAGGGGCTGTGGATGGTGCGCACTTCGGCGTCGACGGCCGCGATCAGCACCTGGAAGCGGAACACCTTGATCGCGCAGGTCGCCGACCCCGCGCAGCCGCCGACGAGGCCTGCGATGAACACCACCGTCGCCGCAAAGCCGCCCCAGAGGCCGTAATCCTCGCTGGCGTAGCCCGTGCCGGTCAGAATCGAGACGCCGTTGAACAGCGCCCGCCGAAAGAACGCCTCGGCCTCGCCCTCGGCGGTGGCGAGCCGCCAGAGGGTGAGCGAGAGCACGACGGCCCCCGCCACCCAGAAGAAGGCGCGGATCTGGGTGTCGCGGAACAGCGGTCCGGGCGTCCCCGCGACCAGCTGCACGTACCGCACGAACGGCAGCGCCGCGAGCAGCATGAAGATCGCCGCGGCGTACTCGATGGCGGGCGGATAGGCGGAGAACGAGGCGTCGCTGTTGGCGAAGCCGCCGAGGGCGATGGTCGTCATGGCGTGGCAGACGGCGTCGAAGGGGTCCATGCCGAAGCCCGCGTAGACCACCGCGCAGAGTCCCGTCAGCCCCACGTACACCCACGAAACCGACGCGGCGATGTCGCCCGCCCGCGGCAGGATCTTGCCGAAGGTGTCGAAGGCCTCGGAGCGGAACAGCTGCATGCCGCCGACCCGGAGGTTCGGCAGGAACGCGAGGGCCACGACGATGATTCCGACGCCGCCGAACCATTGCATCATCGCGCGCCAGAGCAGCGCGCCGCGCGGCAGCGTCTCGAGCCCGGAGAACACCGTCGACCCGGTGGTGGTGAGGCCGGACATCGCCTCGAAATACCCGTCCGTCAGCCGGGCGCGCGGCTCGCCGATCATCAGCGGCAGAGCGCCGAACAGCGGCAGCAGCGCCCAGACGAACACCGTCAGGGCGAAGGTCTGCTGGATGGTGAGGCCCGGCCGCGCGGAGGCGCGGCAGGCCGAGGCGGCCGTGGCCCCGACGGCGACGGTGAGGGCGCCCGACACCGCGAAGGCGCGCCAGTTCCACGCGCCGTCGACCAGATCCACCGCCGCCGGCGCGCCCATCGCGACCCCGAACGCGACGATGAGAAGGCCGAGCACATAGCCGACGGGGCGGAGGTCGATCATGCGCCCGACGCTTCCGCAGCCCTGCGCCGCATGTCAAGAACGCGGCGCGGCCCGGCCCCTCCCGCAGGCTGTCAGGGCGTCGGGAAGCGCAGCCTGAACACCGCGCCCTCGCCCGGCCGGCTCTCGGCGGCGATGGACCCGCCGTGCGCCTCCATCACGCGCCGGCAGATCGCGAGCCCCATCCCGGCGCCTTCCCCATCGTTCGACAGCCGGACGGACGGTTCGAAAAGCTCGTCCGCACGCGACGGGTCGAAGCCGCGGCCATTGTCGGCGACCGTGACGACGCCCGGCTCCTGCGCGTCGATGCGCACCTGCGGCGCGCGACCGGCGGCGCGATAGCGCAGGGCGTTCTCGATCAGGTTCTCGAACACCAGCTGCAGCAGCGCGGGCGACCCCTTCACCGTGGGCAGCGCGCCGATCTCCACCATGCCGCCGGCGGCCTCGGCGGCTTCGCGCTTCTGGGCGGCCGCGGCCTGCGCGGCGGTCGAGAGGTCGACGTCCTCGAACGCCTCCTCCTTGGGGTTGCTGCGGGCGAAGGCGAGGAGTTCGGTGACCTGGTGCTGCAGGCGCGCCGTCAGCGTCTCGATGGCGTCGAGGTCCTCCACGCCCGCGTCGCCGGCGGCCAACCGCTCGCGCAGCAGCTCCGCCCGACCGGCGATGCGCCGCAGCGGCGAGATGAGGTCGTGGCTGGCGAGGAAGGCGAACTGCTCGAGGTCGCGGTTCGAGCGGGCGAGCGCCTCGGTGCGCCGGCGCAGCGTCTCCTCGATGCGGCGCCGCTCGCTGACGTCGCGCCCGACCGAAGCGATCCGGGCCCCGCCGGCCAGCGCCCGGAACGACAGCGCGACGTCGTAGGTCGACCCGTCGCGCCGCAGCGCGAAGGTCTGGGTCTGAACCGCCGTCGTCTCGCCGGCGAGCAGCGGCTTCAGCGTCCGCCCCACCGCGGCGGCGTCGAACTGGGGCAGCAGCGCGACGAACTCCATGCGCGTCAGGTCACGCTCGCCGTAGCCGAGGTTACGGGCGGCCGCGGGGTTGGCCTTCAGGATGCGCAGCGTCTCGGGGTCGAACTCGATCACCTCCACGGGACTCGACCGCACCACTTCGAGCGCCAGCGCCGCCTCCTCCGCCTGCGCCTCGATGGGCGTCAGCGCCCCCACCAGAAGCTCCCCGCCTTCGGCGGCGTCCAGCGACAGGCCGTCGTCGCGAAACGTCGCGCGCCGCCCGTCGGCCAGCGTCACGGCGAGCGTCGCCGTCCAGCGGCCCCCGGTCTCGCGACGGGCGGCGATGGCCGCGGCGCGCTGGCGGCGGCTCGGGGGCGAGAGGCGCTTCTCGAAGGCGGCGAGGGACGTGGGCCCGGGTTCGAGCCCGATCAGCCTGGCGAGGCGGGCGTCGAGATCGATCGTGCGCCCCTTCGGCGCCTGGGCGTAGGTGCCGGCGAAGGCGATTTCCGCCAGCGCCTGCGCGCGGCGATCCGAGACGGCCGCGTCGGCGCGGGCCCCCGCCGCCTCGGCCGCGTCGCGCACGTAGAGGAACCAGCCGAGCGCGCGGTCGTCCTCAAGCTGCGGCCCGCCGTCGATCGCCACCGGCCGCCAGTCGCCGCCCGGCCGCCGCATGCGCGCCTGGATCTGGAACGGCCGCAGGGTTTCGTGCGCCGCGGTCCACGCCGCCGCGACCTGCGGCGCGTCTTCGGGGTGGATCAGTTCGAGCCAGCCCTCGTCGCCGGCCTGCCGCAGCGACTGGAGACTGCGCCCGGTGAAGGCCTCCCAGTCGCCCGAGCCGCGCAGCAGCAGGCCCTTGGCGCAGAACTGGAGCGAAACCGCCCCGACCCAGTCGAGCAGCTGGCGCAACTCCGCCGACCGCGCGCGGGCTTCGGCTTCGGCGGTGACGAGCCGCGAAACCTCGATCAGGCTGACCACAGCGCCGCTGACCGACCGCCCGTCCTTCACCGGCGCGGCCCTTACGGTCCAGACTTGGCCGCCCTCCGCCGCGCGCTCCTCCTCCGTCAACTCGCCCGAGGCCATCGCCTGGTCGAGCCAGGCGCAAAAGTCGAAGCCGGTCAGCTTGTGGGTGATGTGGCTGAGATGGCGGCCCTCGTCGCCCGGGATCAGGTTCACCACCCGCGTCGCCGTCGGCGTGAAGCGGCGCACGAGCAGACCCCGGTCGACGAACACCACGCCGACCCCCGTCGCCTGCAACAGCGACGAAACGTCTTTGGAGAGCTGCGTCAGCTCCTCGTTCTTGCGCTCGTATTCGGCGTTGACTGTATAGAGTTCCTCATTTACCGAGTGCAGCTCTTCGTTGGTCGACTGCAACTCCTCGTTGGCGGTCATCAGTTCTTCGTTGGTGGACTGCAGCTCCTCGTTCGACGTCTCGAGCTGCTCGAGCATCGACTGGAGGTTCTCGCGCTCGGCGCGGAGCGCGTCCTCGAGATAGGCGATGCGCTGCTCGGCGAGCCGGTCGAAATGCACGCTCTCGAGCGCCGTCGACGCGCCGCCCTCGGGCGGCTGCCCGAAGGCGACGAACAGCCGCTCGTGCCCGCCCTCGCGCTCGGCGCCGAGGGGGATGACGCGGAACACGATCTCGCCCTTGCCTTCGCCCTTGTCCGGGTTCGAGGAGGTGAACACCACCTCCTCGCCGGTGCGCAGCGCGCGCTCCACGCCGGTGGCGAGCGGGATGCGCAACGGCTCCTTGGCGAGCTTCACGACGTCGGTGGTGAACGGGCCGGCCTGCGGCGGGTCGAGAAAGTCGCGCCCCGCGCCGACGACGTGCAGCAGCTCGCGGTCGCGCCCGATCAGCAGCCCCGGCGGCGCGAAGCGCTCGAGCACCGCGTTGACGGCGCCGCCCGAGGCCTGACGCGACGGCGCGAAAGGCGTGCCGCGGCGGCGCGACAGGCTGTCGGCCGACCAGCGGTTGCGGGCGATCAGGTCGCTGACGGTCAGGCTGTCGCGCCGGTCGGCGGCGCGCTTGCGGAACAAGCGCCATTTCGAGTCGATCGGCGCGAACCGCCCCTGGTCGTCGCCGATCGATTCCGACGGCCCGAGCAGCAGGAAGCCGTTCGGCGCCAGGCTGAAGTGGAACAGAGACAGCGATTTCTGCTGCGCCGGCGGCTCGAAGTAGATCAGCGCGTTGCGGCAGGAGATCAGGTCGGTGTTGATGAACGGCGGGTCGCGCAGCATGTTGTGCGGCGCGAAGACGATCCAGTTGCGGATCTCCGGGGCCACCTGCCAGAGCCCGTCCTCGGTGCGCGCGAAGAACCGATCGCGCCGCTCGGCGGAGACCCCGGCCATCTCCTGCGCCGTGTAGACGCCCGCCGCCGCCTTCTCCAGCGCCATCGGATTCACGTCGGTGGCGAAGATCTGCACCCGCGGCTCGCGGTCGAGGCGGTCCGCCCCTTCGCGCAGCAGCATGGCGATGGAGTAGGCCTCCTGCCCGGTGGCGACCGCCGGCGTCCAGATGCGGATCGGGCGGTCCTCCGCCGGGTCGGCGAGAAGTTCGGGAATCACCGTCTCCGCCACCACGTCGAAGGCGCCGGCGTCGCGGAAGAACTCGGTGACGACGATCAAAAGGTCGTGCGCCAGCGCCCGCGTCTCGGCGGGGTTGCGCTCCAGTTCGTCGAGGTAGTCGATCAGCGACTTGAGGCCCGCGGTCTGCATGCGCCGCACGATGCGGCGCATCACGGTGGTCTTCTTGTATTCGCTGAAGTCGACGTTGGCGCCGCCGAGCACGAGTTCGAGGATCCGCGTCACGACGCGCGCCTCGGCTTCGCGGAACTCGGGTTCGGGGTCGGCGACCTCCAGCCCGTCGCGCCGGATGCGCTCCTCGAGCGCAGGCCCCATCGCCTCGGGCGCGAGCACGAGATCGACGGCCCCCGTCTCGGCGGCGGCGCGCGGCATGCCGTCGAACCGCGCGCTGTCGAGCGACTGGGCGATCACCAGCCCGCCCGCCGCATGCATCGCCCTGGCGCCGCGCGCCCCGTCGGCGCCGGTGCCCGACAGGATCACGGCGCAGGCGCGTCTGCCGTACTCGCGCGCAAGCGAGCCGAAGAACAGGTCGACCGGCAGCGCCGGCGCCGCGTGCAGCGTCCGGTCGGTCAGGAACAGCCGGCCCGACTGCACGATCATGTCCTTGCCCGGCGGGATCACGTAGACGCAGTTCGGGCGCAGCGTCTCGCCGTCCTCGACCACATGCACCGGCATCGCCGTGCGGCGCGCCAGCAGTTCGTCCATGATGCTCTTGAAGTCGGGCGACAGGTGCGTGATCACCACGAAGGCCGCGCCGGTCTCGGGCGAGAGGTGGTCGAAGAACGTCTCCAGCGCCTCGAGACCGCCGGCTGACGCCCCGATCGCGACGACATGCTCGACCGAGTCCGCTCTTACCGGGCTTTCGAAATTCATTGCGCCTCGCACCCGTCTCCGGGGTCTTTCCCGCGCGGCGGAGCGTCCTCCGCCGCCGGGCGACCATGCCGAAAGTTTTCGACCGACACTATCAAAAAGAAAGCTTTCCTTTACACAGCGCAAGTCAGGCCGGCATGCAGGGGCCGGCTCTGGAACGCGCCGCCAAGGGACGAGGACGCACGATGGACCGAACCGCCGCCTGGGCCGCCCTCGGGCCCCACGCCGATCGTCTGAAGGCGGCATCGCTTCGGGAGCTCTTCGCGGCGGACGGCGGGCGCTTCGACGATTTTTCGGCGTCCCTCGACGACCTGACGGCGGATTTCTCCAAGGAGAAGCTCGACCGCCCGGCGCTCGACGCGCTGCTGGCGCTGGCGAGGGCGTGCGGCGTCGAGGCCCGGCGCGACGCCATGGCGGCGGGGGAGGCGGTGAACCTCACCGAAGGCCGCCCGGCGCTCCACATGGCGCTGCGCGGGTCCGTGGCGCCGGACGTCCCCGGCGTGGCGGACGTCGCGGCGACGCGGGAGCGCTTCCTCGCCTTCGCCGAGGCCGTGCGCTCCGGGGCGTACGCCGCCGCCGCCGGTCCGTTCACCGACGTGGTGAACATCGGCATCGGCGGGTCGGATCTCGGGCCGGCGATGGCGGCGCGGGCGCTTGCGCCTTACGCCGACGGGCCGCGCGCGCACTTCGTCTCCAACGTCGACGGCGCGCATTTCGCCGATGTGGCGCGCGGACTCGACCCGCGCCGCACTCTGGTGATCGTCGCCTCCAAGACCTTCACGACGCTCGAGACGATGATGAACGCCCGCACCGCCCGCGCCTGGCTCGCCGAGGCCGTCGGCGATGCGGCGGGCGCGCAGATGGCCGCCGTCTCGACCAACATTGCGGGCTGCGCGGCGTTCGGCATCGAACCCGAGCGGGTGTTCGGCTTCTGGGACTGGGTGGGCGGGCGCTACTCGCTCTGGGGCGCGATCGGCCTGCCGGTGGCGATCGCGGTCGGGGCGACGCGGTTTCGCGAGATGCTCGACGGCGCCGCGGCGATGGACCGGCATTTCCTCTCGGCGCCGCTGGCGGAGAACCTGCCGGTGCTGCTCGCGCTGGTCGGGGTCTGGCGGCGCGACGCCATGGGCTGGCCGACGGTGGCGCTGATCCCCTACGATCAGCGGCTCGACCGCTTCCCGGCCTACGTGCAGCAACTCGACATGGAGTCGAACGGCAAGCGCGTCACGCGCGGCGGCGCGCCGGTGGCGCAGGCGACCGGCCCCGTGATCTGGGGCGAGCCCGGCACCAACGCGCAGCATTCGTTCTTCCAGCTGCTGCATCAGGGAACCGACGTCATTCCCACCGACTTCATCCTCGCCGCGGCGGCGCCCGCCGGCGGCGAGCACCACGTCGCGCTCGCCGCCAACTGCCTCGCGCAGAGCGCGGCGCTGGCCTTCGGGCTGACGGAGGCGGAGGTTCGCGCCGAGATGGCGGGCCGCGACCCGGCGGAGATCGACCGCCTCGCCCCGCACCGCACCTTCCCCGGCGACCGGCCGTCGACCACCATTCTCCAGCGCCGGCTCGACCCCTTCGCGCTCGGCCGGCTGATCGCGCTGTTCGAGCACAAGGTGTTCGTGCAGGCCGCGCTCTGGGACGTGAACCCCTTCGACCAGTGGGGCGTGGAGCTCGGCAAGGCGATGGCGAAGCGTCTGACGCCGGCGGTGGAGAGCGGGGACGGTTCCGGCTTCGACGCCTCGACCGCCGGCCTCGTCGCCCGCCTCGCCGCGCTGCGAGGCGGGGCTTGAACATGCGCTGCCCGTGGTGCGGGACCGACCCGCTCTACGTCGCCTATCACGACGGGGAATGGGGCGTGCCCGAACGGGACGGCCGCGCGCTGTGGGAGAAGCTGATCCTCGACGGGTTTCAGGCGGGACTCGCGTGGATCACCATCCTGCGCAAGCGCGAAGGGTTCCGCGCCGCCTTCGACGGCTTCGACCCGGTGCGGATCGCCGAATACGGCGAGGCCGACGTCGCCCGGCTGCTGGCCGACGCGCGGATCGTGCGCCACCGCGGCAAGATCGAGGCCACCATAGGCAACGCCCGCGCGCTGCGCGCGATGGGCGGCCCGGAGGCCTTCGCGGCGCTGGCGTGGGAGAGCGTGGGCGGCGCGCCGCGCGTCAACCGCTTCGCGGCGATGGCCGACGTGCCCGCCGAGACGCCAGAGAGCCGCGCGCTCTCCAAGGCGCTGAAGGCGCGCGGGTTCCGCTTCGTCGGGCCGACTGTCGTCTACGCGTGGATGCAGGCCTGCGGTCTCGTGAACGACCATCTGACCGGCTGCCCGCGCTGGGCCGAACTCGCGTGACTCAGCGGCCTTCGGGCGGGTGGATCACGCCGCCCGAGACGGGCGCGCGGCAGCCGGTCGTCTCGGGCCAGGTCGTCGGCAGGCCGCGCGCGACGCGCGCGGCGAGGAAGGCGAAGGCCTGCGCCTCCAGCATGTCGCCGTCGAGACCCGCCGCCTCGACCGGCTCGACTTCGGCGTTCAGCCGCGCCGAGAGCCCCGCCATGATCGCCGCGTTCCGCCGCCCCCCGCCGCAGACCAGCCAGCGCGCGGGCGTCGCCGGCATGAACCGCTGCGCCGCGCCGACCGCCTCGACCGTGTAGGCGACCAGCGTCGCCGCCCCGTCCTCGACCGAGAGCCCCGTTACGGCGTCGAGCGCCGCCTTGAACGCGTCGCGATCGAGCGACTTCGGCGGCGGCGCGGCGAAGAACGGGTGCGCCATCAGCCGCGCGACCAGCGCGCCGTCGACGCGCCCCGCCCGCGCCGCAGCGCCGCCTTCGTCGAAGGCGGCGCCGGTCGCCGCCGCCATCCAGTCGTTGACAAGCGCGTTGCCGGGCCCGGTGTCGAAGGCCAGCAGATCGCCCCGCGCGATGTCGACGTAGGAGACGTTCGCGACGCCGCCGACGTTGAGGAACGCCACCGGCCCTTCCGCCCCGAGACGGGCCGCCAGCGCGCGATGGAAGACCGGCACGAGCGGCGCGCCCTGGCCGCCGGCCGCCATGTCGGCGCGGCGGAAGTCGGACGCGACCGGCGCGCCGAGACGCGCCGCCAGACGGGCGCCGCCGCCGACCTGAAGGGTGAAGGCTTCCGCCGGGCGATGGACAAGCGTCTGGCCGTGAAAGCCGATCAGGTCGGGCTTCCGCGCCGCCGCGTCCAGCAACGCCTCGGCGGCCAGCGCATGCGCTTCGGTCGCCGTCGCCGCGGCGGCCCGAACGGGCAGGGGCCAGCGCTCCGGCGCGGCGAGCAGCGCCGTCGGCGTCGCGGCGGCGGCCTGCGCGCCCAGCATCAGGCGGCGCATCTCGGCGCGGCCGTAGCCGCGGAACAGGGACGGGCCGAAGCCGGCGACCGTCTCGCCGTCGGTCAGCAGGAAGGCGGCGTCGACGCCGTCCATCGACGTGCCCGACATCATCCCCAGCGCCCAGATCGGCTCGCCCGTCATCCGCTTTCCCCGTCTTCGGCGCTCCGCTATATCGCCGCGAGACGCCGCCAGCGAGGGCCCCATGACCTACAAGCCGCGCTCAGACTTTCTGCGCATCCTGGAAGAGCGCGGTTTCGTGCAGGACTGCACCGATTATGAGGGGCTCGACGAGGCGGTGCTGGCGGGCGCGGCCCCCGGCTACATCGGCTTCGACGCCACGGCGCCGTCGCTCCATGTGGGCTCGCTGATCCAGATCATGATGTTGCGCTGGCTGCAGAAGACCGGCGGCAAGCCGATCTGCCTGATGGGCGGCGGCACCACGCGGATCGGCGACCCGTCGTTCAAGGACGAAGCGCGGCCCTTGCTGGACGAGGCCCGGATCGCCGAGAACCTCAGCGGAATCCGCCGCGTGTTCGACCGTTATCTGGCGTTCGACGACAGCGCGACCGGCGCGGTGATGCCGGACAACAACGACTGGCTCGGCGCGCTGAACTATATCGCGTTCCTTCGCGACTACGGAAAGCATTTCAGCGTCAACCGCATGCTGGCGTTCGACAGCGTGCGGTTGCGCCTCGAACGCGAGCAGAACCTGAGTTTTCTCGAATTCAACTACATGCTGCTCCAGGCGTACGATTTCCTGGAGTTGCGCCGCCGTTTCGGCTGCGTGCTGCAGATGGGCGGCTCGGACCAGTGGGGAAACATCGTGAACGGCGTCGACCTCACCCGCCGGGTGCTCGGCGAGGAGGTCTATGGGCTGACGTCGCCGCTCCTGACGACCGCGGACGGCAAGAAGATGGGCAAGACGGCGGCCGGCGCCGTCTGGCTCAACGGCGAGATGCTGAGCCCCTACGAATTCTGGCAGTTCTGGCGCAACACCGCGGACGCCGACGTGCCGCGGTTCCTGAAGCTGTTCACGGAGCTTCCTCTCGACGAGATCGCGCGCCTCGGCGCCCTGGCCGGCGCCGAGATCAACGAGGCGAAGAAGACGCTCGCGAACGAAGTCACGGCGCTCGCCCATGGCCCCGAGGCCGCCGTCGCCGCAGCCGAAACCGCGCGTGAGACCTTCGAGGAAGGCGGCGCCGGCGCCGCGCTGCCGACGGTGCGCGTGACGCTCGACGGCGATGCGGCGTCGGTCGTGCAGCTTCTGGTGCGGACTGGTCTGGCCAGCTCGGGAAAGGAGGCGCGTCGCCTGATCGCCGAGGGCGGCGCGCGGGTCGACGACGCGGTGGTCACCGATCCGGCCGCCACGATTCCGCAGGCGCGCTTCGGCGAAGGGCCGGTCAAGCTCTCGGCCGGGCGCAAACGGCACGCTTTGGCGACACTGGGCTGACGCAGCGGCCACGAGGGTGAAGATTCGTCAACCATCGCGGCATAGCGTGCCGCCATGGCTCTCGACCGGAACCACGCTGCGAACTTCGTCGGCGTCGCGATCGCGGCGCTGAAGGAGGAATTGTCCGCGACCAACCAGCGGACCGAACGGCTGACCGCAGCCGTGTCTCATGCGGCGACGGCCCGGACCCGCGCCGCGGCCGTCCTCGCGCAAACCCAGGCGATGCGGGCGCAGCGCCTCGAGCAGGCGACTGCGCGCCTCGCGAAACACGAAAGCGGGGCGTGATGGACTGGTTGATCGCCTCTCTCGTGGCGTTGCTCGACGAAGTCTCGGAAAAGCCGTCGGGCGCCTTCAGCGCCTTCCTCGACGAACGGGCGCTCGGTTTCGCGGGCATGCTCTCGGAAGGGCGCAACGCGACCAACGCGGCGACCGACGCGGCGGTCGAGTCGTTGCGCAGCGACAGCGAACTGATCACGGCGCTGGTCGACGAGATCGACGCGCTGAACCGGGAAGTGGCGGAGCTATCGGCGCGCAACATCATCCTCACCGAAACCCAGTGGCGACTAGAAGCCCAGCATGAAAGCGATCGCATGCACATCCGCGAGCTGATCGCCGAAATGGTGCGCCGGGATATCCGCTGAGCGGGTTCGACGATCGCCTGCGCAGGCTGTGGAAAACACGGCGGATCGAGCATAACGCCGCGATTCATCCACCCCGAAGGAGACGCACCGCGAGAGTCAGCCGCCACCGCACGCGGTGTGGCGTCGTTATCCTGTGAGGCGATTCAGCGCCCTCAGATCACCTCGGTCGCCGTGGATTGCGTGGACAATGAGAGATAGTCTGGGGACATGGTGGTGAGCCTGCTGCAACCCCCTGATCCCGATGCGCTATTCGCGCCCTTTCGGATCCGTCGAGCATCGGGAACGCATGCGCTGCCTGTGGACTGCGACGTGCGCTTGACTGGACAGGCTCAGGAAACGGGGATATCCCCGAAATCCACAATAACACTACTAAATCTAAACATCTCAAAGCCCTGGGTCTGTAATGTCCGACATCTCCAAGACTAAAATCCAGAAAACTTTGAGCGGAGAAGTCGTCACCCCACCGCCAGTCTGGTTTCTGAGACAGGCGGGTCGGTATTTGCCGGAATATCGGGCGGTGCGAAAATCATGTGGTGGATTCCTCGATTTATGTCTTAATCCGGAGTTGTCATGCGAAGTGACAATGCAACCAATCAGAAGATTCGATTTTGATGCGGCAATCCTTTTTTCCGACATATTGATCATTCCGCATGTGCTTGGGCAAAAGCTATGGTTCGCCGAGGGTGAAGGACCACAGCTGACGCCGATCCAGACCGAAGAAGAATTTGAGAGAACGCTGAGCCTTGGCTCGATCGACGAAAAGATGGCGCCGGTCATCGAGACCGTGCGCCTCATCAGGCGCGAACTTCCGAGGGATAAATCCCTCATCGGGTTCGCCGGGTCGCCGTGGACGGTGGCGACCTATATGATCGCAGGACGGGGCAAGGACGACCAACGCTACGCGAAGGCCATGCTCCGCGACCAGCCGGCGCTTTTCGATCGCCTCATGGAGCTCCTCGTCGAGGCCACCGTCGCCTACATGTCACGTCAGATCGACGCGGGCGTCGACGTCGTCATGCTGTTCGACAGCTGGGCGGCGGCGCTTTCGGGCGATGGCCCTGCCTTCGCGCGCTATTGCTACGGGCTCAACCGGCGCATCGCGGAAACGCTGGTCGAGCGCCATCCCGCCGTGAAGACGATCTACTTTCCGCGCGGCGCCACCCTCGCGCAACTCGCCGAGATCATCGTCGACCGCGCGTTCCACTGCGTGGCGCTCGGAGAGGATGTGGACGCCGCCGACCTCGCCGAGCGGGTCGCCGATGCGGGGGGGGACCGACAGGCGTGCTTGCAAGGCAATCTCGATCCGGCGGCGCTCTCCGACCCTGAAGCGGACATGGCTGCGCTGGTGCGCGACAATCTGGCGCGCTTCGCTGGCCGGCCCCATATCTTCAATCTCGGTCATGGCATCACGCCGACCGGGATTATCGGGCACGTCGAGACAGCGCTTGCCACGGTGCGGTCGGCGCAGGCGACAGCGGCGCCGCAGGTGGTGTAGGTCCTGAACGCGCCCGAGGCGCTTTCGCATCGAGATTGGGTCAAAAATGCTGCGGCGTCTCTACGACTGGAGCTTGCGCCTCGCGGAGACGCGCCACGCGTTGCTGGCGCTCGCGGTCATCAGCTTCATCGAGTCGTCGGTCTTTCCCATCCCCCCGGACATCCTGCTGATCCCGATGGTTCTGGCTCGTCCCGACCGCTGGCTGCTGATCGCGGGCGTCTGCACCGTCTCTTCGGTGCTCGGCGGCATGGCGGGCTATGCGCTCGGCGCGTTCCTGCTCGACGAAGTCGGCCGCCCTGTGCTCGAGTTCTACGGCAAGTGGGACGAGTTCGGAGTGATGGCGGAGCGGTTCAACGCCTATGGCGCCTGGGCGGTGCTGTTCGCCGGCGTCACGCCGTTCCCGTACAAGGTGATCACCATCTTTTCCGGCGCGACAGGCCTTGATCTCGCCGTTTTCACCGTTTCGAGCTTCATCGCACGCGGGCTGCGGTTTTTCCTGATCGCGGCGCTTCTCTGGCGGTTCGGGCCGCCGATGCGCGCTTTCATCGAGCGTCGCCTCGGTCTTCTGTTCACGGTGTGCATGGTGCTGCTGTTCGGCGGCTTCGCGGCGGCGCGCCTGCTATGAGGGCGGTCGAGCGCATCAAGGCTCGTCCTGGCGTCGCCGCCGCCGTCGGCGCCTGCGCCGCGGCGCTCGTGGCGGCGCTTGCGTTCCAGCATCTCGGCGGGCTCGCGCCGTGCGTCCTGTGCGTCTGGCAGCGGTGGCCGTTCGTGTTCGGGGTGGTTTTCGGCGTGGCCGCCCTCGCCGCGCCGAAGGCCCTTGCGCGCTGGCTCGCCGGCGCGGCGGGTCTCGTCGTGATCGCCGGGGTGGTCATCGCGGCGTATCACGTCGGCGTGGAGCAAGGCTGGTGGCCCGGGCCCGACACATGCGCCGTGCCCGATCCGTCGGCTACTTCGGTGGACGCGCTGCTCAAGCAGTTGCAGGCCACGCCGGTGGTCAGGTGCGACGAGGTGTCGTGGACGTTCCTCGGGCTTTCGATGGCGGCGTGGAACGTGCCGTTTTCGCTCGCCGTCGGGGCGCTGTTCCTGATTTCAGCGGACGTGCGGAGCGTTCTTCTCCGCCGCCATGGTCCGTGAACGCCGGCGGCGCTGTCTTCCGGCGACATGCGCGGCTCGGTCGGTGATCGGCCTCTGGTGAGCCCGCCTCCGAGCGAAGCGTGGAGGCGGACTGCGGCGTGACGGCTCCGCCTACTCGCCGGCGACCCGCAACGACAGGATGCGGTCGGGTTCGCCCTCGATCATGCCGTTGTTCGCCCGGCTGCCGGCCTTGATCGCGTCGACATGCTCCATGCCCTCGATCACCCGCCCGAAGACCGTGTACTGGCCGTCCAGCCAGCTCGACTCCTCGAAGGTGATGAAGAACTGGCTGTTGGCGCTGTTGGGTGACTGGCTGCGGGCCATGCCGAGCACGCCCCGCTCGAAGGGCGTCGCCGAGAACTCGGCCGGCAAGTCCGGGTGCGACGATCCGCCGGTCCCGACGCGGCGGGCGTCGTAACCACGGGTCGTGTTGCCGAACTGCACGTCGCCGGTCTGGGCCATGAAGCCGGGGATCACGCGATGGAACGCGACGCCGTCGTAGGCCCCTTCCTTCGCGAGGGTGCGGATCCGCTCCACGTGCCTCGGCGCGAGATCGGGGAGAAGCTCGATCGTCACTTCTCCGGTCTTGAGCGTCATGATGAGCGTGTTTTCGGGTTCCAAGGCCGCGGCCTCCTTGACGACGGGGGAAAGGATCAGGAGTACGGCGGCGATCGAAACCGCGCGGCGTGTGAGCATCGGGCTCTCCCTGCTATGGTGGTTCGCCGTAACGCGTATCGAGACGCAGGGTCAACCGACGCTCAGGTCACGCCGTACTTCTCGGTCAGGCGCGCCTCGACGGGAGGGGTCACGAACTTCGAGACGTCGCCGCCAAGACGGGCGATCTCCTTGACCAGTTTCGACGCGATGGCCTGATGGCTCGCTTCGGCCATCAGGAACACCGTCTCGATCCGGCTGTTCAGCGCGCGATTCATGCCGACCATCTGGAATTCGTACTCGAAGTCGGCGACGGCCCGCAGGCCCCGGATGATGACGGAGGCGTTCACGTCTTCTGCGAAATGCATCAGAAGATTTTCGAACGGACGCACCTCGATGATCGTCTCCGTCCCGCTGCGGATGATGTCGAGTTCGGCCTCGAGCATCTCCACGCGCTCCTCAAGGGAGAACAGGGGTCCCTTGTCGCGGTTGATCGCGACGCCGACGACGAGCTTGTCGACCAGCTTCACCGCCCGCCGCACGATGTCGGTATGGCCGAGCGTGACGGGATCGAAGGTTCCCGGATAGAGACCGATGCGCACGCGTTGCCCCTCGTTCGCGATCCGACCCGCTTGGCCGCGCAGCAGGCAACAATCTTGCGCTGATCCGGTCAACCCCCGTCGCGACCGATCTTCTCCGCCCCGTCGGCGGCCCTGCTGATTCGGCTGCGCCGTGGTCAGGACGGATCGGCGACGGCTGTGTTCGGAGATTGTCCGGGCCTTGGGGACGATGGGGCGAGGCGCGCGGGCAGGTTTCTGGTGCGGACGAGGTGTCAACAGAAACCACGATCCCGATCGTCAATCTCAGTTGACAGCCCTGCGCCATAGGCTGAGAATGGCGGGGTCGCGTGGCCCAAGAGGCCAGGCGTCGTTCGAAAGCGGCGCCGAGGCGGGAGACGCGTGACGACCATAACGGTCAACCAGTCTAACCGAGGGGGAAAGACTATGGCTGAGATGAAATCGGCGATGAACCGGACCGGTCTCACCGATGACGAGTGCAAAGAAGTCGCGAAGTACATGGTGGATGGCGCCAAGGTTTTCGGCGCTTTCTCTCTTGTGGCGCACTTCCTCGTCTACGCGTGGACACCCTGGTTCTGATAAACGCGCACTGCGACGCAACTCGAACGCTATAGTGAGGGCGAAATGGACTTCAAGAACAAGGAAGACTGGAAAGTCTGGCGCATCGTTTACCCGCACGAAGGTTTCATCGGCACGATGATCTTCCTTGGGCTGCTTACGATGATCATTCACTTCGTCGTGCTGTTCGGCACTGACCGCTACATCGGCAAGCTGCTCGGCGGCATGTGAGGCCGCCCGTGTCGGGGCGACGGAGCGCGCTGCGCGAAAGCCTCCGGCTCAGCGCGCCGTAGCCTGCCCCACACTGACGCCATACGACCCGGACGGCCAATGGTCGCCGGGTCGTACTGCGTTTGACGCAGGGTCCTACTGAACGATCGGCGTGTCTGCGAGGCCCTCGGGCTGTCCGACGACGACGAAATGCAGCGCATCGGGGTCCAGCACGCGGGCCGCGACCTGACGCACGTCATCGACCGTCACCGCCGCCACCAGGTCGTTGCGCCTCGCGATGTAGTCGATGCCGAGATCGTCCCGCTGCAGTCCCACGAGAGCGCGGGCGACCGCCGCGTTGCTGTCGAAGCGCAGCGCGTACGCCCCGGTCAGGAAGCGGATCGCGCTGTCGAGCTCCTCTTCGGTCGGGCCGTCTTCGGCCATGCGGCGCCACTCGTCCCGGATCACCGAGATCGACTCGGCGACACGCTCGTTCGCCGTCCCGACGCCGCCCACCGTCAGCCCGGCCCGATCGAGCGGCAGCAGGTAGGCGTAGGTCGAGTAGGCGAGGCCCCGGTTCTGGCGGACTTCGGTCATCAGGCGGGAAGAGAAGCCGCCGCCACCCAGAATGTGGTTCATCACGAACGCAGCGATGAAGTCCGGATCGTCGCGGAGAAGGCCCGCGTGGCCGAACATCACGGTGGATTGCGGCGCGTCGAGGTCGATGACCGTCACGCCGCCGGCCAGCGCCGGCTCGACGGCCGGCAGGGCGGGTCGTTCGGCGGCGGGCAGAGCGTCGAAAAGCCGCTCCAGAAGCGGCGCGAGCGTCTCGGCGTCCACCGCGCCCACGACGCCGATCACCGCCGCGTCGCGGTTGAGGTGCCGTTCCCACGCCGCGGTCAGGCGGGCGGCGTCGATGGTCGCGACCGTCTCCTCGAAACCGGCGACCGGCCTGCCGTAGGCGTCGTCGGGGAAGGCTTCGGCGAAGAAGGCGAGCGACGCCTGCGTGTTCGGGTCCGTGGCCCCGCGCCGGATGCCGGCGATCGTCTGGGCGCGCACGCGCGCCAGCGGCGCATCGTCGAAGCGGGGTTCGGCGAGGGCGAGCCGCAGCAGGTCGATGCTTTCGTCGAGGTTTTCGACCAGCACGCGCGCCGAGACGGAGAACGAATCGCGGCTTGCGCTGAACCCGAACCGGGCGCCGAGGGCCTGCGCGGCCTCGGAGAACGCGACCGCGTCGAGGTCTCCGGCGCCCTCCTCCAGCATCGCGGCGAGGAACTGGGCCGCGCCCGCCTCCTCGGCGGGATCGAGCGACGCGCCGCCCGCGAAGGAGATTTCGATGGCGACCATCGGAATGGCGCGCTCCTCGACAAGCCACGCCTCGAGCCCGCCCGGGGTCGTCACGCGCTCGATGGAAGGCCCGGCGAAGGCGGCGACGGGGGCCAGCAGAAGCCCCGCTATGGCGGCGCGGATCGTCATCCTTCCACTCCTTCCCGAATAGGCTCGGCGCGCGCCGTGTCGGCGGCGGGTTTCAACCAGCCCGTCACGGACGCCTCCGTCCGCAGCAGGGCGGCGGCGGCCTTGACGTCCTCCGCGGTGACGGCCTTGAGCAGGTCGGGCCAGTCGAGCACGTCCTGGACCGTCAGCCCGACGGAGAGCGCGGCGCCGAAGCGGCGCGCGAGGCCGGGCCCGCTGTCCTGGGCGAACACCTCCGAGGCCTGAACCCCGGTGCGGGCGCGCGCGAGCTCCGCCTCGGTGGGGCCCTCCGCGGCGAGCGCCGCCATCACCGCGTCCACCGCCGCCTCCAGCGCTTCCGGCGCGACGCCGTCGGCCGGCATCGCGTAGACGCCGAAGCTCGTGTCGTCGACCGCGAGCCCCGAGTAGAAGGCGGCTACGGCGATGGCGATCTCCTGCTCGACCTGCAGCGCGCGCCCCATCCGCGAGGTCACGCCCGAACCGCCGAGCACTTCGGCGAGGATGGTCAGCGCGGCCGCCGTCTCCGCGTCGCCCGACACGCGCGACGGCACGAGATACTGCCGAAGCATGTAGGGCTGCGCGACGCGGGCGTCGCGCATCTCGATGCGCCTGGCCGCGCGGTGCGGCGGCTCCTGCACGCGCGCCTCGCGCGGCCGGCCCGACGGCTCGTGGTGGCCGAAGAACATCTCGGCGAGTTCCTGCACTTCGGCCGGATCGACGTCGCCGGCCACCACGAGGATGGCGTTGTCGGGGGCGTAGAAGCGCTCGTAGAAGTCGAGGGCCATCTCGCGCGTCAGCGTCTCCATCTCCGCCCGCCAGCCGATGACAGGCATGCGGTAGGGGTGGTGCTTGAACAGGGCGGCGCTCATCAGCTCGCTGAACTGCGCCCCGGGGTTGTTGTCGACGACCTGGCTGCGTTCTTCGAGGATCACGTCCCGTTCGGTCAGCGCCTGTCGCTCGGTCACGCGCAGGTTGCGCATGCGGTCGGCCTCCATCTCCATCACGATGGCGAGCCGATCGGCGGCGATGCGCTGGAAATAGCCGGTGAAGTCGCGCGAGGTGAAGGCGTTGTCCTGCCCGCCGTTCTCCGCGACGACGCGGGAGAAGCCGCCTTCGGGGATCGTGTCGGTGCCCTTGAACATCAGGTGTTCGAGGAAATGCGCGATCCCCGACTGCCCCGGCGGCTCGTCCGCGGCGCCGACGCGGTACCACACCATGTGGGTGACGACCGGCGCGCGGTTATCTTCGATGACCACGCCCTCCATGCCGTTGTCGAGGGTGAAGGTGGTGACGCGCGGTTCGGCCGTCGCCGAGGCGGCGATCAGGGCGAGCGGGACGGCGAACAGGGCGGGGCGCATGCGGGCTCTCCTTCGACGGGGGGCTCGCGGACAGATAGGCGCGCGACGCCGGGCCGCAAGAAGAACGGCGGCCGTCCTCAGTCCGACGGCGGGCCGGGGGCGACGAAACCCTGGTCGCGCAGCCGCTGCGCCTCCTCCTCGGCGGAGAGCCGTTCGGCCTCGGCGACCGGATCGGGGATCGGAAAACCGAGGATCGACCTGAGCGCGAAACGCGTGTCGGGCGGCGACGCCTCGTCGACGACGATCTGGCGGATCGCGGGATCCGCCGCGTCCGCGCCGGCGGCGGCGAGAAGCGCGGCTTCTCCGCGCGACGCCGCCGGCGCGACTTCGCGCTGGGTCGGCGCGCCGCCCAGCAGGGCGGCCGCGGCCTCGGCCTGCGGATCGCGCTCGACGCGGCTCGGCGCGCCCGGGCGGGGCGGGGGCAGCGTCGCGAAGTCGGGCGGCGCCTGGAGCGGTCGCCGCGCCACCACGAGCGTCGCGTCGGGCGGCGGCGTTTCAAGGCCGATGGACTGGCGGAAGCCGCCGCCGCCCGAACCGGCCGAACACGCCGCCAGCAGGGAAACGGCGACGATGACGATCGCCGCCGACGCGCGGGTCCGTCGCGAGCTCATCGCGTCCGTGATCGCCATGCCGCACCCTCCGCACTCCGCGCGCTTCTCCGCCGCGGCCGCGCGCGCAGACCGTGTCGCACGCCTGACCGCGTCGAGGCAACCGCGCCGCAGGGTCACCGCGGGGCCTCGGCGCGCTTCCTGTCCGGCGCGAACGCCAGACCCGCCGCTCCGGCGAAGATCGCCACGTCGGCGACGTTGAAAGCGTACGGGTTGACGATCCCGCAGCACGTGACGTTCAGGAAATCCGCGACCGCTCCGTATTCGGCCCGATCCCAGGCGTTGCCGAGCGCGCCGCCGATCAGCGCCCCTGCGCCGGTGACGAACCACGCATCGCGGCGCCGCAGCGCCCAGACCGCGACGCAGCCGCTGATCGCCAGCGCCAGCACGATCAGGGCCCAGCGCATGGCCTCCGCATCGCTGGCCAGCACGCCGAAGTTCACGCCGCGGTTCCACGCCATGCGCAGGCCGAAGACGCCCGGCCAGACGTCGATCGCCAGCCGCTCGGCCAGGCCGAGCCGCTCGACGACGAACCATTTCGAAGCCCGATCGACGACGAAGACCGCGAGCGCCACCAGAGCCATGCGTCCCGCGGTCATCGGTCAGTCTCCCTCGTAGCCGCCGCGGAAGGCGTTCTCGAGCCCGGCGGCGGTGGTCGCGGCGCGGACGCAGTCGGCGTAGAAGGCCCGCGACAACTGGTGCTCGTAGTCGAGCAGCGGTTCGTCGGCGGCGTGCCGAGGGATCGGGGCGCCTGCGCGATAGCCGCTGGCGTCGATGGCGTCGAGCACCGCGCGCTTGGTCTGGCAATCCAGCCCGCCGATAGCGGGGGTCGGCAGGCGCACGCCGTCCGCCGTCGTGAACCATTCCTGGGCGGTCGCCCCCGGCGCGGCCGAGAGGATGAAAAGGGCGATGAGAGCGCGAGTCGTCACGGCGGCGTCTCCAGAACACGGGCCTAAAGCAGGTCGCACCAGCAGGTGGGCGGTCCGTGCGGCGAAAACGCGGCGTCGCCCGCCCATCCCCGCCCACCGTGATCCGCGCGCCACGCCGACGCCGCGTCAGACGCCCCACACCCGCGCCCGGTCGACGTAGGTGCGGCCCTCCACCGCGAGGCCGTAAACCGCGCACTGGCGGACGTAGTCGAAATAGGGGCCGTGGATCTTCTCCGACATCGGGTCGCCCTTGGGGTAGTCCTCGATGGCGGCGAGCGACGCCTCGCCGAGCGCCGCGACGACGTCGTCGGGAAAGGCCGAGATGACCGCCCCCTGCGCGATAAGCTGCTGGAGCACGACCGTGTTGTGGTAGCGAAAGTCGGCGTAGGTCTCGTCGGCCGTCGCCATCGTCGCCACCTCGACGATCTTCCGCAGCGCGGGCGACAGGTCCTCGAAGAAATCGAGATTGACGATGCACTCGAGCCCCGCGCCCGGCTCATGGAACGCCGGCAGGTAGTAGTAGGGCGCGATGGTGTAGAGGCCGAGCGCCACGTCGTTCCAGGGCCCGACGAACTCCGCCGCGTCGACCACGCCGCTTTGCAGCGCGGCGAAGATCTCGCCGGGCGGCGTCAGCACGGTGTTGACGCCGAGGCGGCGCATGATGTCGCCGCCGAGCCCCGCGATCCGCATCGTCAGCCCCTGCAGGTCGTCGAGCGAGCGGATGGGGTTGCGGAACCAGCCGCCCGCCTGCGTGCCCGAGCCGCCGGCGTAGAAGGGCTTCACGCCGAAGGGCGCGTAGGCCTCGTCCCAGAGCGCCTGGCCGCCGCCGAAGCGGATCCAGCCGGCGAGCTCCTCCTGCATCAGGCCGTAGGGAAAGGTGGTGAAGTACATCGACGAGCGGACCTGCCCCACCGCGAAGTACGAGGCGGTGTGGCCGAACGCGACGGCGCCGCTCGACACCGCGTCGAAGACGCCGAAGGGCGGCACGAGTTCGCCGCCGCCGTGGTAGCGCACCGTCAGCCGCCCGTCGGAAAGCTCGGTGATGCGCTGCGCCAGACGCTCGGCGTTGACGCCGACGCCGGGCAGACCGCGCGGGAAGGCCCCGACCAGATCGACCGTCTGGCTCGCCCGCGCCACCGCGGGCGCGGCCAGCGCCGCTCCGCCACCTGTCGCCGCCGCGATGAAATCCCGCCGCCGCATCGCCCCTTGCGCCATGGGCGTCCCCTCCTTGCGATTTGCGGCGCGATGGTGCGCCGAAAGCCGAGCGCGCGTCCACCGCCGCGACGCCGCGTTTGCGCGGCCCGGCTGCGCCGTGCTTAATGATCGGGCATGGTTTCTTGAGGGAGGCCGCCACGTCCGCCGCCGCGTCGCCCCGCTTCATCGACCTGTTCACGCCGAAACTGGTCACCGTGTTCCGCGAGGGATACGGGCTGAGCGACCTGCGCGCGGATTTCCTCGCCGGCCTCACGGTGGCCATCGTCGCCCTGCCGCTGTCGATGGCCATCGCCATCGCGTCGGGCGTCAGCCCCGAACACGGGCTCTACTCCGCCATCGTCGGCGGGTTTCTGGTGTCGGCGCTCGGCGGCAGCCGTCACCAGATCGGCGGACCGGCGGGGGCCTTCATCGTGCTGGTCTCCGCCACCGTGGCGCGCCACGGGCTCGACGGGCTGCTGCTCGCGACCCTGCTCGCGGGGCTGATGCTGACGGCGGCGGGGTTTCTCCGGCTCGGGACCTACATCAAGTTCATCCCCTACCCGGTGACGGTCGGCTTCACCGCCGGCATCGCGGTGATCATCTTCGCCAGCCAGATCGCGCCGCTCTTCGGCCTGACGCTCGACGGCGCCGAGCCGAGCGCGGTGCTGGAGAAGCTGCCGGCGCTCTGGGCCGCGCGCGAGACGGTGAACCCGGTCGCCTTCGGCGTCGCCGCGGCGGTGATCGCGGTGATCGCGCTGACCCGGCGCTTCGCGCCGGCCGTGCCCGGCATGCTGGTCGCCATCGCCGCCGCGGGCCTCGCGGCGTGGGGCTTCGACCTGCCGGTGGAGACGGTCGCCGACCGTTTCGGCGCGCTGCCGTCGGGGCCGCCGGCGTTCGTCGTTCCGGAGATCGGATGGGAGAAGGTGGCCGCGGTGCTGCCCGACGCCTTCGCCTTCGCGCTGCTGGGCGCGATCGAGTCGCTGCTGTCGGCGGTGGTGGCGGACGGGATGACCGGGCGTCAGCACCGCTCGAACTGCGAACTGGTGGCGCAGGGCGCGGCGAACGTCGGCGCGGCGCTGTTCGGCGGCTTCGTCGTCACGGGCACCATCGCGCGCACGGCGACCAACGTGCGCGCCGGGGCGCGCGGGCCGGTCTCGGGGATGCTGCATGCGCTGATCCTGCTCGGCTTCCTCGTCGTGGCGGCGCCGCTCGCCGGGGCCATCCCGCTCGCGGCGCTGGCCGGCGTGCTGGCGACGGTGGCCTGGACCATGGCCGAGAAGCACGCTTTCGCCACCCTCGCGACCGGCGACCGCGGCGACGCGGTCGCCCTCTTCGCCACCTTCCTGCTGACGGTGTTCCGCGACCTGACCGAGGCGATCATCGCCGGTTTCGCCATCGGCTCGGTCGTGTTCATCCACCGCATGTCGACCGCCGCCACGATCCGCGCCGAGCCCGCGTTCACGGCCGAAGACCGGCCCGACGTGATGAACCGGCGCGAGCCGGAAGCCGCGCCCGACATCGTGGTCCACCGCATCACCGGCGTGCTGTTCTTCGGCGCGGCCTCCATCGTGGAGGGTGCGCTCGACAAGATCGGCGCGGACCACCGCGCCATGGTGATCGACATCGCCGCGGTGCCGTTCCTCGACTCGAGCGGCGCGCACTCGCTGGAAGGGCTGGTGCGCCGGGCCGAGCGGCGGGGGATCCGGGTCTATGTCGTCGGCGCCGACGCGCGCGCCAAGGCGGCGCTCCGCGCCGAAGGGCTCGCGGCGCCGCGGGTCCACTATCTCGCGACCGTCGACGCCGCGCTCTCGGCCTGGCGACGGCGCAGCGCCGAGGCCTGAGCGGCGCGGCGCGTCAGAAGACGGCGTGGTCGCCGCGGTCGTCCTCCGCCTCGCCGCGCAGCAGGCGGGCGTGGTGGGCCTCCAGCGTGTCGCTTCCGAACGAGGGCGTGGCGTCGGCGTCGTAACGGCCGGTCGCCGGGTCGAGGACCAGCATCGATTCGGTGGCGTAATAGCGCCCGATCCGCGCGAGCTCCGCCTTGTCGCGCAGACGCGGCGAGACCCGGCCGAGCGCGTCCAGCGTCGCGATGATCCCGTCGAGGAGCCGGACGGGGACGTGGCGGAACCGGGGCGGACGGCCGAGCAGCCGGAACAGCGCCTCGCCCTGCGCCAAGGGCGTCAGCGCCGGGCCGGGGCCGCCGATGGGCAGGATGCGGTTGCGCCGGCTCCCGTCGTCGAGGCAGTCGGCGAGGTAGCGGCCGAGATCGGCGTCGCTGATCGGCTTGCAGGCGGTCAGCCGACCGTCGCCGAACACGAGGAACGGCTTGCCCTTGCGCACCCGCGCCACCTGCCCGGACAGCGACTTGAAGAAGGCGGTCGGCCTCACGATGACGTAGGGGACGCCGGAGTCGATCAACGCCCGCTCGAAGGCCAGCTTGGCGTGCTGGAAGGCGAGAAGGGGTTTCTGCACGCAGATCGCCGACAGCAGGACGAAGAGCGAGACGCCGGCGGCGCGCGCGGCGTCGAGGGCGGCGCGGTGGGCGTCGTGGTCTATGGCCCAGGCGTCGGCCGGCGCGCCGGTGCGGGAGGCCATGCAGGAGACCAGCGCGTCGAACCGCTCGCCGCGGAAGCCGTCGCGGGCCAGCGACGCGGGGTCCGTGGGGTCGCCGGCGCGGATTTCGGCCGCCTGCGGCAAACCGCGGTCCGGCGCCGCGCCCGGTTTCGCGCGCACGAAGCAGACCACCTCGTGCCCCTTCGCGACCAGCGCCGCCGTGGTCGCGCGCCCGATCGAGCCGGTCGCGCCGAGGACGAACACGCGGCGGGGCGCGGGGGACGGGGCGTCGATCATCGGTGCGGGCTCCTCGCCGGGGCCGCCGTGATAGCGCCGGCGAGGACGGGTCGCCAGTGGCGGCTCAGACCATCGGCGCGCCGGTCGCCTCGTGCAGCCGGACCTGCGCCGCGCGCGGCAGCCTCAGCGCGGCGGCGAGCGCGCGCAGGTGGTCGCGCTCGGCGTCGGTGTCGATGTCCACGGCGAGCAGGGAGGCGGCGTAGACCTCCGCCGCGAGCTGCGGGCTGGTCGCCTCGGCCGCCAGCGCCGCGACGTCGATGGGCGCGGCCATCTCGGCCATGACGAAGCGGCGCTCCGCCTCGCCCGCCTCGCTCAGCCGGCCGACGATGCGGTCCATCTCCCTGGCGTCCACATGGCCGTCGGCCTTGGCGGCGGCGATCATGGCGCGGAGCACGAGCCGCTCGGCTTCGGGGCTTGTCGCCTCCCGCGCCGCGGTTTCGGGCGCCGGCGCCGGGGCGCCCTCCTGCGCGGCGTAGGTCTTGAGCGCGTTGTAGGCGAGCGCCCCGAGGATCGCCATCGCCCCGCCGCCGGCCGCGCCCCGCGCCGCCCCGGTCCCGCCGCCGAGCAGCGCGCCGACCGCCGCGCCGAGGCCGCCGATCTGCGCGCCGGACATGCCGCCGGCCTGCTGACCCTTGAAGAAGCCCTGCACGAGCTCGGCGAGCCCGCTCGCCTGCCCGCCCACCCCGGCCCCGCCCGCCCCGGCCCCGCCCGCCCCGGCCCCGCCCATCGCGCCGAAGAGAGACGCCATCGCGTCCTCGAGGCCGCCGCCGGCCGAGGCCGCGGTGTTGAGCCGGTTTTTCGTCTGGGCGCCGATGCCCTGCTGCAGCATGTCGCCGACGATCGCGCCGAGGTTCATGGCCGTCTCCTGTCCCGAGCGCCACGGACGGCGCACATCGAGAATTAACCGAATCGGGCGCGCCGCGCGACCGTGATGGACTTCGTTCGCATCCTGTTCCAAGCTTCCGCCCATGACAGCCTTCGTCGACACCCCCGGCGCGCTGCTCGCCCGCGGCGTCTGCCGTCTGCTGATCGACGCCGGCGCGGCGCCGGTGACCGAGTTCGCCCTGCCGAATGGGGGGCGCGTCGACGTCATCGCGCTCGACGCCGCGGGCGTCGTCACCGTGGTGGAGGTGAAGGCGAGCCTGTCGGATTTCCGCGCCGACGGGAAATGGCCCGGCTATCTGCCGTGGTGCGACGCGTTCTATTTCGCGGTCGACGCGGGTTTTCCGCTCGAGGCGCTGCCCGACGACGCGGGCGTGATCCTCGCCGACGCCTGGGGCGGCGAGATCCTGCGCCCGGCCGCGCCGCGGCCCCTCGCTCCGGCCCGCCGCCGCGCGCTGACGCTGCGGCTTGCGCGCGCGGCGGCGACGCGTCTGCGCCGGACCCTCGACCCGGGCCTCAGCGGCGGGGCGGACGCGATCTGAAGACGCGGCCCGCAGGCAGGCGGATCGTCGCGGCGAGGCCCGCGCCCGGCGCGGTCTCGATCTCGAGCGTTCCGCCGTGAGCCTCGGCGATCTCCTCGGCGATGGCGAGGCCGAGCCCGCCGCTCCGCCCGTCGCCTCCGCGCGCGACGCGGCCGGCGCGCGCCCGCGCCAGCGCGGCTTCGTCCATGCCGGGGCCGTCGTCGGCCACCGCGAGCGTCGCGCCGCTCGCCCGGCCGACGTCCTCCAGCGCCACCGCGACTCTTCCGCCGGCGCGGCCGTGGCGGATCGCGTTGTCGATCAGGTTGCCGAGGGCGCGGCCGAGCGCCTCGGCGTCGATCAGCGCCGAGAGCCCCGAGGGCGTCGGGGCGTCGAGGCGGACGCCGCGCGCCGCCGCCGCGGGCGCCGCGAGGCGCAGGGCGTCGGCGGCCACGTCGTCGAGCGACGCTTCGGAGAGCCTAAGCCCCTCGCCCCCGACGCCGAGCGCCACCATGTCGTCGGCGAGCCGGCGCATCCGCTCGGCGGCGGCGGACAGGTCGTCGAGATAGGCGCGCAGCCGGTCGGGCGGCGTCGTCTCTGCGGCTTCCCGCAGGAATTCGGCGAAGCCGAGCACGGCGGTCAGCGGGGAGCGGAACTCGTGGGCGATCCGCGCGAGCGCGAGGGCCGAGATCGACCCGCCCGCCGCGCCGCCGCGCGCCGTCGCGAGGCGGAGCCCTCCGGGGAGCGGCGTGCTGGCCAGCGCCGCCCGGCCCGCGCCGTCCAGCGCGCGGAACGCCGCGTTGGCGCGGAGCGCCGCGCCGCCTGCATCGAGCACGGCGAGGGGCGTCGGCGCGGCTTCGAACGCCGCCGCCGCCAGCCCGTCGTCCGTGGTGGCGGTTTCGGGCGGCGGGTCGGGCGCGAAGGCGGCGCGACGCCCGATGCGGCCGTCTGGCAGGGCGGCGGGCGCGACGATCAGGCGTCCCGGCGCAGGACCCGCGACGCCGGTCAGCACCGTCGGACCGCCGCCGCCCGCGAGGGCGGCGCGGAGCGCGGCCAGCGCCGGGGCCGGAAGCGCGTCGGCGCCGGCCGCGCCCCAGAACGCGAGCGCCGCCGGGTTCGCCCAGACCACCCGTCCGCGCGCGCCGTCCCACAGCCAGATCAGGTCCTTGACCGCAGGCCGTGGCGGCGGGGGAGCGGACGGCGGCGCGAGCGCCGCCCCGAAAGCCTCGGCGTCGTCGGGGCCGGACCCGTCCGCGCTCACGCGCCGCGCTTCGGCGCTTTCGCGGCGCGGCGCGCCTGTTCGGCGGCGGCGCGCAACTCCTCGGCGATCTCCAGCGCCTCTTCCGGCGTGAAGTCCATCGGGATTTCGTGCGCGCCCTGCTCGACGTAGAGGCGCACCATGCCGAGCGTGGTGGGGCCGATCTGCAACGAGGCCCCTTCGTCGCTTTCGCGGTTGATGCCCATAGTCAGCCTCGTCTGTTTTCGGAAAGGATCGCGCCGCGCAGGGCCGAAAGCAAGCGCGGAAGCGCCTGCGCTTGACCGGGCTGCGCCGCTCGGGCACGGGGCGGCGCATGGCGTTGCTTCTCACGGCCATCCTGCCGTTCTTCGCGGTCATCGGGCTCGGCGTGCTGGCGGCGCGGCGGGGGTGGGTGCCGTCCTCGGCCGCGGCGCCGCTCAACGGCTTCGTGTTCAAGGTGGCGATGCCGGCGCTGCTGATCCGCGCGCTCTGGGCGATGGACGTGCGGGCGGCGCTCGAGCCGCGCTACCTCGGCGGGTGGCTGGCGGCGAGCCTGATCCTCTACGCCGGCGCCGCCCTGCTGATGCGCGCGGGGTTCGGCGCGGGCGACGGGCCGGGGCGGAGCGCGGTGCGCGCCCAGGGGTCGAGCATCGGCAACATCGGGTTTCTCGGCATACCCCTCGGCCTCGGCGTGATGGGAGAGGCCGCGGCCGGGCCGCTCGCCATGAGCCTGCTTGTGGATCTCATGGTGGTGATCCCGGTCTCCATCGCGTGGCTCGAAGGCGCGCGGCCCGGGCCCGACGCACGCGTCTCGCGCCGTCGCGCGCTCGCGGCGCGGGCGCTCGGTCGGTCGATCAAGAACCCCTTTTTCCTGTCGATCCTCGTCGGGGCCGGGCTTTCGGCCTCCGGGCTCGCGATCCCCGAGCCGGTGGACCGTCTGCTGACCTTCCTCGGCGCGGCCGCACCGCCCACGGCGCTGTTCTCGCTCGGGCTCTATCTCGCCGCCAACGCGGGCGTGGCCCGGCTCGCGGAGGCGTCGAGCGTCACGCTGCTGAAGCTCGCGGCCCATCCGGCGCTGGTCTGGGCGATCATGGGGCCGGGTCTCGGGCTCTCGGGGCCGCCGCTGGCGGCGGCGGTGCTGATCGCGAGCCTGCCCGTCGCCTCCAACGTCTTCGTCATCGCCGCCGAATACGGCGTGGGGGCCAAGCTGGCGGCCGACGCGGTGACGCTCTCCACCGCCCTCAGCCTCGCCACCATCTCGGCGCTCGCGATCTGGGTGCTGCCGACGCTCTGAGCGCTATACTCTCTGGCGAGGGGGATCGCGCAGATGGATGGAAGCGGCAGGCCGGAGCGGGAGCCGAAGCTGATCGGGTCGGACTGGTTCGGCTGGTTCGAACGCCTGATCGACCCCTTCAAGCCCGCCGCCGAACCTGCGCCGCCGCGGGCGCTCGGGTCTTTCTGGCGCTGGGGGCTGGCGGACGTCCGCGCGCCCCTCGTCGCGCTCGGCGTGCTCTCGCTCGCGGTCGGGGCGGTCGAGGCGGGCGTGTTCTGGATGATCGGCGCGCTGGTCGACCGCGCCGAGGCGGCGGGGCCGGAAGCCTTCTTCGACGCGGAACGGCCTTATCTGGCGGTCCTGCTCGTCGCGCTGGTGGTCGTGCGCCCGCTGGCGACGCTGGCGCAGAACGCGCTTTCGTCGCTCGCGCTCGGGCCGGCGCTGCAGCCGATGACGATCTGGCGCCTCCACCGTCACACCCTCGGGCAGGCGATGCGCTTCTTCGAGGAGGACTTCACCGGACGTCTCGCGCAGAAGCAGATGCAGACCGCCAACGCGCTGACCCAGGCGACGCTCGAGACGCTGAACGCGCTGGGGATGATGATCGCCTTCGTCGTGACGATGGTCGCGGCGCTCGCGGCGGCGGACTGGCGGCTGGCGCTGATCGCGACGGTGTGGGCCGCGCTCTACGTCGGCGCGCTGTGGGTGACGCTGCCGGTGGTGCGCGCGCGCGCCAAGGCGCGGGCCGAGGCGCGGGCGGGCGTCACCGGCCGTCTGGTCGACAGCCTGTCGCACATCAAGACCGTGAAGCTCTTCGCCCATGCGACGCGGGAGGAGGAGAGCGCGCGCCAGGCGCTGACGCGGTTCCGCGACTCGGCCGTGGCCTTCGGCCGGCCCTTGATGGCGATGCGGGTGATGCTCGCGATCCTGAACACCGTCGCCATCGTCGCGCTGATCGGCCTCGCGCTCTGGCTCTGGACCGAAGGCGCGGCGACGCTCGGCGTGGTCGCGACCGCGGCGATGCTGACGCTGCGCGCGACCGCCATGTCGAACTGGATCGCCTTCTCGGCCATGACCGTGTTCGGCGAGATCGGCACGGTGGAGGACGGGGCGATCACCCTGTCGCCCGCCCACGGCGTCACGGACCGGCCCGGCGCGCTGGCGGCGATCGAGCCGCGCGGGCGCATCCGGTTCGAAGGCGTGCGGTTCGCCTACGGGCGGCCCTCGGGCGGCGTCGGCCCGCTCGACCTGACCATCGAGCCGGGCGAGAAGGTGGCGCTGGTCGGCCCGTCGGGGGCGGGCAAGTCGACCACCGTGGCCCTGCTGCTCCGGCTCTACGACGTCGAGGCTGGGCGGATAACCCTCGACGGCGTGGACCTGCGCGACATGACGCAGGACGCGCTGCGCCGCGCCGTGGGCGCGGTGACGCAGGAGACGGCGATCTTCAACCGCTCGGCGCTCGACAACATCCTCTACGGCCGCCCGGAGGCGGGGCGCGAGGCGGCGACCATGGCGGCGAAGAAGGCCCGGGCGCACGAGTTCCTCGCGGGCCTGCGCGACGGGCGGGGGCGGACCGGCTACGACGCGCACCTCGGCGAGCGAGGGGTGAAGCTCTCGGGCGGGCAGCGCCAGCGGGTGGCGCTGGCGCGGGCGATCCTGAAGGACGCGCCGATCCTCGTGCTCGACGAGGCGACCTCGGCGCTCGACTCGGCGGTCGAGGCCGAGATTCAGGCGGCGCTCCACGACGTGATGGAGGGCAAGACGGTGCTCGCCATCGCGCATCGGCTGTCGACCATCGCCGAGATGGACCGCATCGTGGTGATGGACGGCGGCCGCGTGGTGGAGCAGGGGCCGCACGCCCGCCTGCTCGCCGGAGGCGGGCTCTACGCGGCGCTCTGGGCGCGGCAGTCGGGCGGGTTCATCGGCGCGGACGCCTGAGGCGGCGCGCCTCAGGAGCCACACTGCGCGGTCAGGCGCGGACGTGGGCCTCGTAGGCCGTCACCATGTCGCGGGTCAGCGCGCCGACTTCGAAGCGGTAGGGGCCGATCTCGGCGACCGGCGTCACCTCGGCGGCCGTGCCGGTGAGGAAGGCCTGCTCGAAACCCTCCATCTCGCCGGGCTCGATGTGGCGCTCGTGGACGGCGACGCCCCTGTCCTTCAGCAGTCCGATCACCGTCTGGCGCGTCAGGCCGTTCAGGAAGCAGTCGGGCTTCGGCGTGTGGATCGCGCCGTCCTTGACGAAGAAGATGTTGGCGCCGGTCGCCTCGGCCACATAGCCGCGGTAGTCCATCATCAGCGCGTCGGAGCAGCCCTTCGCCTCGGCGGCGTGCTTCGACAGGGTGCAGATCATGTAGAGGCCGGCCGCCTTGGCGAAGCAGGGGATGGTCTCGGGCGAGGGCCGCTTCCACTGGGCGACGTCGAGCTTGGCGCCCTTCATCTTGGCGTCGCCGTAGTAGGCGCCCCAGTCCCATGCGGCGATCGCGAGGTGGATGGTGTTGTTCTGCGCCGAGACCCCCATCTGCTCCGACCCGCGCCACGCCACCGGGCGGATGTAGGCGTCCGACAGCCCGTTCTTCGCCATCACCTCGAGCTTCAGGCGGTCGATCTCGGCCACCGACCACGGGATCTCGAAGCCGAGGGCGCCGGCGGAGTAGTGGAGCCGCTCGGAGTGCTCGGTCGACTTGAAGATTTTCCCACCGTAGGCGCGCTCGCCCTCGAACACCGAGGAGGCGTAGTGCAGCGCATGGGTCAGCACATGGACCTTCGCCTCGCGCCACGGCGTGAACACGCCGTCCATCCAGATCCAGCCGTCGCGGTCGTCGTAGGCGGGCGTCGCGCTCATCGCCGTGTCCTCCGGGGCCTCTCGGCAGGGCCCGTTTCGTGTTGTTTCACCAGAACGGCTTTCGGCGACAGGATGTGACTCGAAAGCTTGCGCGGTGCGTAACATCGCGCTAGGGATGCGTCAACGCCGCTGACATAGTTCGTGAAAGCGCCATGACGGAACGCCGCTTCCCCCCGCTCGGCCCGCCCCGCCCGGCGCGCAGCGACCAGCTGCTCTACCTGACCGACGAGCAGCTGCGGCAGGGCATCGAGCTGATGTTCTTCGCCTACCGCGACTTCACCGCCGACCCCGACCGCATCCTCGACGCCTACGGCTACGGCCGCGCGCACCACCGGGCGATCCACTTCATCAAGCGCCGCCCCGGCGTGACGGTGCAGGGGCTGCTCGACACGCTGCGCGTCACCAAGCAGTCGCTGAACCGGGTGCTGCGGCAGCTGATCGATGACGGCATGGTCGAGAGCCGGGTGGGGCGCGAGGACCGCCGCCAGCGCAATCTCTCGCTGTCGGAGAAGGGCGCGGCGCTGGAGGCGCGGCTCTCGGAGGCGCAGCGCGCGCGGGTGCGGCGCGCCTACTCCGAAGCGGGGCCGGACGCGGTGGCGGGCTTCCGCCGGGTGCTCGAGCGCATGATCGACCCCGAGGCGCGCGACGGCGTGATCGGCTTCGTCGACGGCCGCCGCCGGGCGCAGGGCTGAGGCCGGCCGTGGCGGCCGAGGACGACAAGCCCCACGTGCTGGTCGTCGACGACGACGCGCGCATCCGCGCGTTGCTCAACCGCTATCTCAGCCGCAACGGCCATCGGGTGACGGAGGCGCAGGACGCCGCCCAGGCGCGGCGCCTGATCGCGAGCCTCAGCTTCGACGTCATGGTGGTCGACGTCATGATGCCGGGCGAGGACGGCTTGTCCTTCACGCGCGCCGTGCGGCCCACCGTCGACACGCCCGTGCTGATGCTGACGGCGCGGGGCGACACCGAGGACCGGATCAAGGGGCTGGAGAGCGGGGCCGACGACTATCTCGCGAAGCCCTTCGAGCCACGCGAACTGCTGCTGCGCATCGCCGCGATCCTGCGCCGCGCCGTCCCGCGCGAGGCGCCGCCCGAGGCGCCGAAGACGATCACGCTGGGGCCGTTGCGCTACGATATGCGCCGCGGCGAGCTCTGGCGCGGCGGCGAGCCCGTGCGCCTGACCGGCAACGAAAGCGCGCTGATGCGGGCGCTGTCGGCGGCGGCGAACACGCCCGTCAGCCGCAGCGACCTGGTGGCGGAGCTCGGCGGCGAGGAGGGTCCGGCCAACGAGCGCGCCGTCGACGTGCAGATCACGCGGCTGCGCCGCAAGCTCGGCGACGATCCGCGCGCGCCGCGCTATCTGCAGACCGTGCGCGGCGAAGGCTACATGCTGACGCCGGACGGCTGAGCGCTGGAGGAAATGTCTGGTCGGGGCGGCGAGATTCGAACTCGCGGCCTCCGGTACCCAAAACCGGCGCGCTACCAGACTGCGCCACGCCCCGACCGACGCCCACATAGCGACCCCTGCGCCGCGCGCGCAAGCGGCGATGGCGCGATGCGGCGCGGCGGCCTATGTGTCGGGGGTGATGCGAAGGAGACGGCCCATGACCGACGACGCGAAGGCGCGCCGCCTCGCCGAAGCCGCCGCGCGCGCGCTCGCCGAGGCCGCGGCGCGGCGGACCCCGGAGCCTGAACGGCCGAGGGAGCTTGGCGGGCGCGACGGTCCCGAACCCACGCGGTTCGGCGACTGGGAGAAGAACGGCGTGATCTCGGATTTCTGAATGTCCGCCGGCGACGCCGCGTTCGACGCGGCCTTCTACGACGATCTCGACGGGACGCTCGCAGAGCTGTGGGCCCAGTTGGCGCGCGGCGCCGCGGACCGCAGGTCCGGCTTCCATACGGTGCAGGTGGCGACGGCGGCGCGCGACGGCGGGGCGCGGGTGCGGACTGTGGTGCTGCGCGGCGTGGACAGGGCGGGGGGCACGATCCGCTTCCACACCGACGCGCGTTCGGAGAAATGCGCCGACATCGTCGCCGAGCCGCGCATCGAGGTCTGCGCCTACGACGGGCGCGCGAAGATTCAGGTGCGCTTGCGCGGACGCGCGACCGTCGAGGCGGGTGACGCCGCGGCGTCGGCGTGGGCTGCGACCCGCCCGCCCTCGCGCGTTTGCTATCGGACCCCTTTCGCGCCGGGGTCTCGCCTCGACAGTCCCGGTGCGGCAGATCCCGGCCCGGGCGCGCGCGACCCCGTCGATGCGGAAGCCGGCCGCGCCAACTTCCGCGCGGTGCTGGTCAGGGTCGAAAGCATCGACTGGCTCTATCTCGCCGCCCGGGGCCACCGCCGGGCGCGCTTCGCCTGCGATGGAAGGGGCTGGAGCGGCGTCTGGCTCGCCCCATGACGTGCGTCAGCGCCGATAGTTCTCAGGATTGAGCGCCTCGAAGGCGAAAGCCCAGTAGGCCTGCCACGGGGCCGTCCAGAGGATCGAGATGTTCTCGAGCGTGCGGTCGCAGGGTTCGGCGAAACTCCATGCGCTGTTCGCGTGCGAACGGGCGGTCGAAGCTTCGCGAACGATTGGGGCAGGCGCGCAGGGCATGGGCGATCCTCCTGACTCGGCGTCTTTGTGACGACTTCAAGTCAAAGGCTAAGCGAAAATCATCAAGAGTCCATTAGCCCTTGGTTCATGAAACCGGTTCACCGACCAATAGGTGTATCTCAGGCGAAGAGTTCGCGGCAAAGTTGTAGAGCGTCGACAAGCGCGTCCACTTCTTCGGTGGTGTTGTAGAGGCCGAAGGAGGCGCGGCAGGTGGCGTTGACGCCGAGGTGGCGCATCAGCGGCTGGGCGCAGTGGTGGCCGGCGCGCACGGCGACGCCCTTGCGGTCGACGATGGTCGAGATGTCGTGCGGGTGCGCGGCGCCGGCCATCGAGATCGAGAAGATCGCGCCTTTCGTCTCCGAGTCGCCATGCACCGTCAGCCAGTTCAGCCCGCCGAGCTTCGCGCGGGCGTAGTCGCGGAGCGTGCGCTCGTGGGCGGCGATCGCGTCCATTCCGAGGCTTTCGAGGTAGTCGATGGCGGCGCCGAGGCCGATCATCTGCACGATGCCCGGCGTGCCGGCTTCGAACTTGTGCGGCGGGTCGTTGTAGGTGACGGCCTCCTTGGTCACCTCGCGGATCATGTCGCCGCCGCCGAGGAAGGGCCGCATCTCCGCATGACGCCCGCGCCGTGCATAAAGCGCGCCGGAGGCGGAAGGCCCATAGAGCTTGTGGCCGGTGACGACGTAGAAGTCGCAGCCGATCTCCGCCACGTTCACCGGCATGTGGACGGCGGCCTGGCTGCCGTCGAGCAGCGTCGCGACGCCCCGCTCGCGCGCCGCGGCGCAGATCGTCTTCACGTCGACCACGGTGCCGAGCACGTTCGACATGTGGGTGAGCGCGACGAGCTTCGTGCGCGGCCCGATCGCGTCGATCACCGCCTGCGGGTCGAGGTCGCCCCGCGCGTCGACGTCGACCCACTTCAGCACCGCGCCGTGGCGTTCGCGCAGGAAGTGCCACGGCACGATGTTGGCGTGGTGCTCCATGACCGAGAGCACGATCTCGTCGCCGGGCTCGATGCGCGGTTCGGCCCAGGCGTGGGAGACGAGGTTGATCCCGAAAGTCGCGCCCGGCGTGAACCAGATCTCGTCCTCGTGCTCGGCCCCGAGGAAGCGGGCGAGCTTGCCGCGCACCGCCTCGTAGCGCTCGGTGGCGAGGTTCGAGAGGTAGTGCAGGCCGCGGTGGACGTTGGCGTATTCCTCGGCATAGGCGCGGGTCACCGCGTCGATCACCGCCTGCGGCTTCTGCGCGGACGCCCCGTTGTCGAGGTAGACCAGCGGTTTGCCGTGGACCGTGCGCGACAGGATGGGAAAGTCCCGCCGGATCGCCTGAACGTCGTACATGGCTGGCGCCCTTGTGGTCTCCGGGAATCGGGGCCTCAGGCCCCGGCGATGATGCGCGCGAACATGCTGATGAAGACGCCCGCGACGAGGAACAGCCCCACCGTCGCCGTCGCCACCTTGCCTGTCGAGCGGAAGCCGTGCGCCTCGGCCATGCAGGCGGCCATCAGCCAGACGTTGAGGCCCGCATAGAGCAGCGCGAACAGAACCCCGGGCCCCGCCGCCGCCGGCTGCCCCGGCGCCCCGCCGCCGAGCGCCGCGATCTGGAGCGGCGTGAGCGAGGCGGTGAGCACCGCGTGCCAGGCCGCCGCGCCGCCCACCTGCGCCGGCGTGCCGGTCCCCCCGAAGCGCTTGCCGACCGCATAGGCGATGGTCGTGACCATCACGTAGTTCACGAGGACAAGCCCGGCGAGGGCGGCGTGGCCGAACAGCCCTATGCCGCGGGCGAAGACGCCGCCGAACACCCCCGGCGCGATCAGCACGATGAAGGCCCACAGCAGCGACTGGATGACCGCGGCCAGCAGCAGGAGTTCGAGGCGCGTGCGCATGTCGCCCGTGCGGTCGATGACATGGCGCGCGACAGGCCGCGGCGTCGCGATGCCCCGCGTGACGAGGTCGAGGAACGCCTTGAGAGGGATCGCGTCCATGGTCGTCGCTCCGTGAAGCCCGGCGCCGGCCTGCGCCCGAGCCTCCTTACGCCATCGCGCGAAGGGGCGCACGCCCCTCACGGCGCGCCGCCCGCCGCGAGCCCCGCGAGCAGCAGCGCGGCCAGCGCCGCGAGCCCCGCCGCGGCGATCAGGCCCACCAGCACGCGCCAGACCCGGAAGCCGTGGGCCTCGGCGAGGGCGGGGGCGAGCAGCAAGCCCCAGATCACCGCGCCGATCTCCTGCCCCGCGTAGCCGATCGCCCAGCCGCCGCCCGCCCGCGCCAGCGCCGCGCCGAGCACCGCGAGCACGGCCGCGGCGGGCGCTGCGGCGAGCCCTGTCCAGAACACCGCCGCCCGCGTGGCGCGCCAGCCGCCCGTTCCGCCGAGACCCCGGCAGGCGGCCCCGATGAGGCCTGCGGCGAGGTAGAGCGACAGCGGCCGCAAGGTGAGTCCGGCGGCAAGCTGCGCCGTGGCCCAGCCGGCGAAGTCCGCCGCCGCAGCGCCCTCCGGCGCGATCCACTGAGCCCCGACGCGGCCGAGCGCAAACAGCGCGGAGCCGGCCACGGCGTAGAACGCGAGGCGCGCCTCGTCGGCCATCGCGATCTCCGCCCGCGCCGAGGCGCGCGGCGCGGTCCAGGCGCGCGTCAGCCGATCGACCAGACCGGCGGAGGCGGCGGTGGCCGTCATGCCCGGCGCGCCATCCACGCCGCGACGTGGGCGCGCATGGCGTCTGCGAAAGCGTCGTCGTCGATCTCGGCGATCGCCTCGTCGACGAAGGCGGCCACCAGCATCGCCTCGGCCTCGCGCTGCGGCACGCCGCGAGCGCGCAGGTAGAACAGGGCGTCCTCGTCCATCGCGCCGGTGGTCGAGCCGTGCGAGCACTTCACGTCGTCGGCGTAGATCTCGAGCTCGGGCTTGGCGTCGAACTCGGCCGTGTCCGACAGCAGCACGGACTGGCTGATCTGGTAGCCGTCGGTCTTCTGCGCGCCGTCGCGCACGAAGATCTTGCCCTGGAAGACCGAGCGCCCGCGACCATCGAGAACCGACTTGAACACCTGCCGGCTCTCGCCGTGGACGCCGGTGTGGGTGACGAAGACGGTGTTGTCGATCAGGCTCTCGCCGGTCGCCAGCACGCCGCCGGCCGCGTGGCCGACCGCATGGTCGCCGACGAGGTCGAACACCACCTCGTTGCGCGTCAGGCGCCCGTCGGTCGTGAGCGTGAAGGTCTTGAACAGCCCGTGCGGCGCGACGCGCGCGAAGACATGGGTCGCGCCGGCCTGCGCCGGATCGGCCTGCAGGCGGACATGGCGGAACGCGCCGCCCTCCGCCACGTCGACCTCCGTCACGCCGTTGGTGACGGCCCCGGATTCCAGAACGGTCACGGAGGCGCCCTTCTCGACGCGCACCAGATGGCGAACCATCGCCGCGCCCTCGCCGACCTGCACGTAGCGCAGGTGGATCGGCCGCGTCGCCTCCCCGGTCACGCGCAGCGTCAGCCCTTCGACCGCCGTGGCGGTGTTGAGCGCGGCGAGCGGCCGCGCGACCTTCTCGTGCCCCGCCGCCTCCAGCGCGCCGAACAGGCCGCGCGCGAAGGCGATGTCGGCGCCGAGCGTCTCGGCGAGCGTGCGGATCTCCACGCCCTCGACTGTTTCGGCCGACAGGTCGGGCCGGAAGCGGCCGTTGACGAAGACGAACTCGGCGGCGTCCGCGCCGGGGAACGCCTCCGGCGCGGCCGTCGGCTCGGCCTCCGCCGCCACGGCCTTCGGCGCGGTCAGCAGCGTGGGATCGGTGTACTTCCAGTATTCGTCGCGCTTGGCGGGCGCGCCCATCGCCTCGAACCGCGCGCGCGCCTCGGCGCGCGCCGCGTCGGCCCAGCCCGCCTGACCGGCCGGGATCGGCGCGCCGGCGAGCAGCCGGGCGGCCGCCTCCCGCTTCGGCGACAGCTTCTCCGCCGCGCTCACGCCGCGGCTCCGACGAACTGGTCGTAGCCCTCGTTCTCGACCTTGAGCGCGAGGTCCGGGCCGCCGCTCTCGATGATCCGTCCGTCCGCCATGATGTGCACGACGTCGGGCTGGATGTGATCGAGCAGGCGCTGGTAGTGCGTGATCACGAGAAAGCCGCGGTCGGGCGAGCGGAGCGCGTTGACGCCGGAGGCGACCAGCTTCATCGCGTCGACGTCGAGGCCCGAGTCGGTCTCGTCGAGGATGCACATGCGCGGCTGCAGCACGGCCATCTGCAGGATTTCGTTGCGCTTCTTCTCGCCGCCCGAGAAACCGACGTTGACGGGGCGCTTCAGCATCTCGGCGTCGATCTTGAGCTTGCGGCCTTCCTCGCGCACAAGCTTGAGGAAGTCGGCGGCGTTCATCTCCGGCTCGCCGCGGTGGCGGCGCTGGGCGTTCAGCGCGGTGCGCAGGAACGTCATGTTGCCGACCCCGGGGATCTCGACCGGATACTGGAAGGCGAGGAAAAGGCCCTCGGCCGCGCGTTCCTCCGGCTCCAGCCCCAGCACGTCGTGGCCGAACATCTCGATCGATCCGCCGGTTACGACGTAGCCGTCGCGCCCCGCGAGCACATAGGAGAGGGTCGACTTGCCCGAGCCGTTCGGCCCCATGATCGCGTGCACCTCGCCCGCGGGCACGGTGAGCGAGAGCCCCTTGAGGATCGCCTTGTCCTCCTCCTCGAGCTTCACGTGCAGGTCTTCGATCTTCAGCATGCCCCTCACTCCGTCTTCATCTCCGAGGGCGCCCGCGGCCCCTCTATCCCCGCCATCGCGCGGAAGCCCGACGCGAGGCCCATCGTCAACAGCCGGATCGCGACGCTGCCGAGCAGCCACAACCCGAGCACGAACCACGCCGAGGGCTGATACCCCGGCACGAGAAGTCCCGGCCCTCGCGCCGCCGCCCCGAAAGCCGCGAAGACCAGCAGCACGGTCAGCGGCTTGTCGATCATCTGCGCCACGATGCGCAGGAAGCGCTCTCGCGGGTCGGCCACGTAGTCCTCGCCGGCAGGTTCGCGCAGGTCCATCTCAGCCTCCGAACAGCATCGGTTTCAGCACGAGATAGGCGAGGCCCCCCACAAGTCCCGAAATCGCCGCCACCGGCCTCGGGTCGACGACCTGACCCCGGACGCCGGCCCACGCCCCCGCGCCGCCGACCACCGCGACGAGCGCGGCCACCAGCGCGTCGGCCGCGCTCACGCGTCCCGCCGGCAGCGCACCCACGCGGCGGTCAGCGCGGCCCAGGCGACCAGCACGAAGACGGTGATCGCCGTCTCGGCCAGCGCCACGCCGCTGGCGCTCAGGCCGAACAGGGCGCCGAGCCCCTCCGCCACCTCGTCGTCCGCGAGGGCCAGCGCCACCACGAAGAGATGGCAGAGCACCAGCCAGAACTCCCGCCGCGGCGTCCGCAGCCGATGCGCGTGGCCGAGCGGCGGCAGCGCCGGGCGGGGCGCCTGCGCGATCACCCGACGCTCCCCTCGAGGCTGATGGCCACCAGCTTCTGCGCCTCGACGGCGAACTCCATCGGCAGCGCCTGCAGCACCTCCTTGCAGAAGCCGTTGACCACGAGCGCCACCGCCTCCTCCTCCGACATGCCGCGCGCGCGACAATAGAACAGCTGGTCGTCGGCGATCTTCGAGGTGGTGGCCTCGTGCTCGGCCTTGGCCGTGTTGTTCTTGATCTCGATGTAGGGAACCGTGTGCGCACCGCAGGTCGACCCGATCAGCAGCGAGTCGCACTGGGTGTAGTTGCGCGCGCGCTTCGCCTTCGGGTGCATCGACACGAGGCCGCGATAGGTGTTCTGCGCCTTGCCCGCCGAAATCCCCTTCGAGACGATTCGGCTGCGGGTGTTCTTGCCGAGATGGATCATCTTGGTGCCGGTGTCGGCCTGCTGGGCGTTGTTGGCGATGGCGATCGAGTAGAACTCGCCCTGGCTGTCGTCGCCGCGCAGGATGCAGGACGGATACTTCCAGGTGATCGCCGAGCCGGTCTCGACCTGCGTCCACGACACCTTGGAGCGCGCGCCGCGGCAGTCGGCGCGCTTGGTGACGAAGTTGTAGATGCCGCCCCGGCCCTCCTCGTCGCCCGGATACCAGTTCTGCACCGTCGAATACTTGATCTCGGCGTCGTCGAGGGCGACCAGCTCCACCACCGCCGCGTGCAGCTGGTTGGTGTCGCGCTGCGGCGCGGTGCAGCCTTCGAGGTAGCTGACGTAGGAGCCCTTGTCGGCGATGATCAGCGTGCGCTCGAATTGACCGGTGTTTTCCGCGTTGATGCGGAAGTAGGTCGACAGCTCCATCGGGCAACGGACGCCCGGCGGCACGTAGACGAACGAGCCGTCGGAGAACACCGCCGAGTTCAGCGTCGCGAAGTAGTTGTCGGAGGTGGGCACCACGCTGCCGAGATACTTCTTCACCAGTTCGGGGTGCTCCTGCACCGCCTCGGAGATCGAGCAGAAGATCACGCCGGCGCGGCCGAGCTCCTCCTTGAAGGTGGTCCCGACCGAGACGCTGTCGAACACCGCGTCGACCGCGACCTTGCGGCCTTCGACCGGCGCGCCCTCGGCGCCTTCGACCCCGGCGAGGATCATCTGCTCGCGCAGCGGGATGCCGAGCTTCTCGTAGGTGCGCAGCAGCGCCGGGTCGACGTCGTCCAGCGATTTCGGCTTCTCCGCGAAACTTTTCGGCTGCGCGTAGTAATACTGATCCTGATAGTCGATCGGCGCGATGTTCAGCATCGCCCAGTCCGGCGACGTCATCTCGAGCCAGCGACGATAGGCGGCGAGCCGCCACTCCAGCATCCACTCGGGCTCGTTCTTCTTGGCGGAGATCAGGCGGACGATGTCCTCGTTCAGCCCCTTGGGGGCGAACTCCATCTCGACGTCGGTCTCCCAGCCGTACTTGTATTTCCCCATCGCCTTCACCTGGGCGATGGTTTCGGCGTCGACCCCTTCCTTGACCTGGTCGTCGATGCGGACGTCGTCCAGAGCGGCCATGCCGGAACTCCTCTGTTCAAGCCGCCTTGCGGCGGCGTTTGGCGTAATGCCCGAGCCATGCGGCGCTGAAGCGCGCCACCTCGTCTTCCGTCGTCGTCGGCCCGAGCGAGATGCGGATCGCGCTGGCGGCGGTCTCGGCGTCGAGGCCCATCGCGCGGAGCGCGCGGCTTGGGCCGGCCTTGCCCGACGAGCAGGCGGACCCGGCGCTGACGGCGAAGCCGGCGAGGTCCATCTGCATCACCTGCGTCTCGCCCCGCCAGCCGGGGACGACGATGCAGGTGGTGTTCGGGAGACGCGCGGAACCCGCGCCGACCACGAAGGCGTCGGGCGCCGCCGAGAGCAGCCGGTCCTCCAGCGCGTCGCGCAGCCTCGCGACGCGATCCCAGGCGCCGCCTGCGAGGTCGCGCAGCGCGGCTTCCGCGGCTGCGCCGAAGCCGGCGATCCCGACGAGGTTCTCCGTGCCCGCGCGCCGACCGCGCTCCTGTCCGCCCTGCAGCGCCGGCGGCTCGACGCGCGCGATCAGCGCGCCGACGCCCTTCGGGCCGCCGAGCTTGTGGGCCGAGACCATGACGTGATCGGCGGTCGCGGCCGGCGCCCGGCCGGCGGTCTGCGCCGCGTCCACCAGCGTCAGGGCGCCTCCCGCCCGCGCCGCGGCCACCGTGTCGGCGACGGGCTGCACGACGCCGGTCTCGTTCTGCGCCGCGACCAGCGCGACCATCTCGGCGCCGGCCGCGGGCGCCTCGGCGATGCCCTCCCGCGTGGCGCCGGCCGTCAGCGCCGGGTCCGCGAGCCGCCAGACGCAATCGTGCTCCAGCGCCGAACACCCGAGCCGCCGCGGCCCCACGGCCAGCGCCGCGGCCTCGGTCGCGCCGCTGGTGAACACCACATGATCCGGGTCGCACCCCATCAGCGCCGCCACCTGGGCCCGCGCCCGCTCGACCAGCGCCCGCGCCGCGCGTCCTTCGGCGTGGACGCTGGAGGGATTGCCGACGACGTCGAGCGCCGCCTGCATCGCCGCCCGCGCCTCCGGCCGCAGCGGCGCCGTCGCGTTCCAGTCGAGATAGACGCGCCCGGTGTCGACGGGTCCGCTCACGCCCGCGCCTCCTCCGGCAGCGGCCAGAGCGACGGCGCCGCCGGGCAGGGGGCCAGCGTGTTGCCGACCACGTCCGCGATGGTGGTCTGGCTGAGGAAGACGTGCACGTGGCTCGACAGCCGTTCCCACAGGTCGTGGGTGAGGCAGGCGGCGCGCGAGCCGCCGCAGCCGCTTTCGACGCCGTGCTCGCAGCGCACCGCGCTCACGGTCTCGTCGACGGCGTCCATGATGTCGATGATGCGGATCGCCTCCGGCGCGCGTCCGAGCCGATAGCCGCCGCCGGGCCCGCGCACGCTTTCGACCAATCCCGCCTTGCGCAGCCGGACGAAGAGCTGCTCGAGGTAGGCGAGCGACACGTCCTGCCGGTCGGCGATCTCGGCGAGCGTCACCAGCCGTTGGCCGCCCTGGAGCGCGATGTCCGCCAGCGCCGTCACCGCGTATCGCCCCTTGGTGCTCAGTTTCATCGCCGTCCTCCGCCCTCGCCTTTCCCTCTCCCGCCGCGGCGCGTTTCGACGCGGCGCCGCCATGGTAGCACGGCCTGCGCCCCGTTGACGCGCTCCGGGGGGCCGCTTACTTCGCAGGGACCAAGGGCGCTGTCCAAGTTGGAATGGTTCTAGAGTGCCTGACTGTAATCGTCAAGCATTCCGGCGCCGTCCGATGCGCGCGCCGTTCCGCGCCAGCCGAGGGGAGCGTTCATGCCGGAGATCATCTTTCCCGGTCCGGAAGGGCGGCTCGAAGGCCGCTACCACCCGCAGAAGGAGCGCGACGCGCCGATCGCGCTGATTCTCCATCCGCACCCCCAGTTCGGGGGCACGATGAACAACAAGGTGGTCTACAACCTGCACTACACCTTCCACCGGCTCGGCTTCTCGGTGATGCGGTTCAACTTCCGCGGCGTGGGGCGCAGCCAGGGCGAGTTCGACCAGGGCATCGGCGAGCTGTCCGACGCCGCCTCGGCGCTCGATCACCTGCAGCACCTCTGCCCGAACGCGCGGAGCTGCTACGTCGCCGGCTTCTCCTTCGGCGCGTGGATCGCCATGCAGCTGCTGATGCGCCGGCCGGAGATCGCGGGGTTCGTGAGCGTCGCGCCGCCGGCCAACATGTACGACTTCTCGTTCCTCGCGCCCTGCCCGTCCTCGGGGCTGATCATCAACGGCGCCGCCGACCGCATCGCGCCGCCGGCGGACGTCGAGAAGCTCGCCGCCAAGCTCAAGATGCAGAAGGGCATCACCATCACCCACACCGTGGTGCCGGGCGCGAGCCACTTCTTCGACGAGGGGATGGACGAGATGATCGGGGCGGTCGAGGCCTACGTCGCCGCGCGGCTGGCCGACCCCGCCGCCGTCTGACGCGGCCGGTCGCCGCGCGCCCATGCTGACCATCGCCGACATGAGCTTCACGCTCGCGGGGCGGCGGCTGTTCCACGCCGCCTCCGCCCGCGTGCCGGACGGCGCGCGCGTCGGCGTGGTCGGGCGCAACGGCGCCGGCAAGTCGACCCTGTTCCGGCTGATCGAAGGCGCCTGCGAGCCGGAGCAGGGGGCGGTGACGGTCCGCGCCGGCGCGCGCATCGGCGGCGTCGCGCAGGAGGCGCCGGCGACGCGGGATAGCCTGCTCGACACGGTGCTGAAGGCCGACGTCGAGCGCGCGGCGCTGCTCGCCGAAGCCGAGACGGCGACCGACGCGCACCGCATCGCCGACATACAGACGCGCCTCGCCGACATCGACGCCCACTCGGCCGAGGCGCGGGCGGCGGCGATTCTGAGCGGGCTGGGCTTCGACGCGGCGGCGCAGGCGCGCGCCTGCGCCGAGTTCTCCGGCGGCTGGCGGATGCGCGTGGCGCTCGCCGCCGTGCTGTTCGCCCGGCCCGACCTGCTGCTGCTCGACGAGCCGACGAACTATCTCGATCTCGAAGGAACGGTGTGGCTGGAGACCTTCCTCGCCCGCTACCCGGCCACCGCCCTCGTCATCAGCCATGACCGCGGCCTGCTCAACCGCGCCGTCGACGCGATCCTCGCGCTGGAGGGCGGTCGGCTGACGCTGACGAGCGGGAACTTCGACACGTTCGACCGGCTGCGGCGGGAACGCGCGGCGCAGATGCAGGCCGCCGTCGCCAAGCAGGCGGCCGAACGCGCCCACATCCAGAAGTTCGTCGACCGCTTCCGCGCAAAGGCGTCGAAGGCCAAGCAGGCGCAGAGCCGGCTGAAGATGCTGGAGCGCATGACGCCGATCGCCTGGAGCGCCGAAGCGCCGGTGGCCCCGTTCCGCTTCCCCGCGCCGGAGGAACTGGCCCCGCCGCTGATGGCGCTCGACGGCGCCAGCGTCGGCTACGGCGGCCCGCCGATCCTGCGGAACCTGTCGCTGCGCATCGACCCCGACGACCGGATCGCGCTGCTCGGCGCCAACGGTCAGGGCAAGTCGACCTTCGCCAAGCTGATCTCCGGGCGGCTCGCGCCGAGTTCGGGGACGGTCTCCCGATCCTCGAAGATGCGCATCGGCTTCTTCGCCCAGCACCAGCTCGACGAGCTGACCGAGGGCGAGACGCCGATCCAGCACATCCAGCGCCTGAAGCCCGACGAGAAGCCCGCCCAACTGCGCGCCCGGCTCGGCGCGGCGGGGATCGGGGCCGACATCGCCGCGAACCCGGTCGAGACGCTGTCGGGCGGGCAGAAGGCGCGGCTGCTGATGGCGCTGATGACGCTCGACGCGCCGCACATGGTGATTCTCGACGAGCCGACGAACCACCTCGACATGGAGAGCCGGGAGGCGCTGGCGCTGGCGCTCAACGATTACCCCGGCGCGGTGATCCTGATCAGCCACGACCCCTATCTGGTCGAGGCGGTGGCCGACAGGCTGTGGCTGGTGAAGGACGGCGCCGTGCGGCCCTTCGAAGGCGACATGGACGACTACCGCGCGCTGCTCCTCGGCGACCGAAGCGGATCGGGCGGCGCGGCGCGGCCGGCGGCGAAGCCGAAGCGCACGGCGGCCGAGAAGCGCCGGGCGCTGGCGCCGCTGAAGGCGGAGGCCGCGGCCTGCGAGGACCGGGTGCGCGCGCTCGAGGCGATGAAGGCGAAGATCGACGCCCGGCTCGCGGACCCCGCGCTCTACACCGACGCCGACCCGGCGCGCTTCGAGACGCTCCAGATCAAGCGCGCCGAGATCGTCGACGGGCTGGCGCGCGCCGAAGACCTGTGGCTCGCCGCGCAGGAGCGGCTGGAGGCGGCGGAGGCGGAGTAGATGGGCGGCTACGAGAACGTCAGCGACGCGCGGATCCTCTATCTCGTGATCCTCGGGCTCGCGCTCATCGTGATCGTGTTCGCCCGCTACCGCGACCGCATGGGAGACGCGCTGCGCCATGCCGGCTGGTGGGCGCTTGTCTTCGCCGGCGTGGCGGCGGCGGCCTCGCTGGCGCAGAAGTGGCTGGGCTGACGGCGCGCGACGGAAAAAGGCGCGACCTTCCGGCCGCGCCTCCCCGTCATGGTCGCGGCACCGTCAGGCGCGGCGGCGGCGGCCGGCGGCGCCGAGCGCCACCATGCCCGCCCCGAGCAGCCACGCGGCGGCGGGCAGGGGAACCGGCGTCGCGGTGACGAGGTTCTGGCTGAACTGCTCGCCGCCGGCGTTCGTCTGCGACGCGAGGAAGGTCAGGCGGAAATCGCCGGTCTGAGGGCCGGCGAGGTTGCTGAGCAGCGTCGCGGCGAAGTTCCGGGCATTGGCGTTGGACGATGTCTCGACGAAGCGGCCGTTGGTCACGTTGAGCCCTTCGGTCGAGTCGGTGTCGTAGACGATCTCCCAGACCGCGACCTGGAAGCCCGCCATCTGATGCGCGTTCGACGTGTCGAGGGTGGTGTAGGCGGTGTTGTAGAGTCGCGTCAGATTGTCGCGAACGGACGCGGTGAAGAGCGAGGCGATCTGGTACGGCGACCCGGGCGCGCCGACGCTGAGGAAGTTCTCGAGATCGACGCAGAAAGCGAGGAAGTCGCCGAAATCGGGCGCGCCGGTGAGGGCGAACTGTCCCGCCTGCGGTGTCGCGCCGGCGCCGTCGAGCGTATAGCTGACGCTGCGATTGGCCGTGCCGCCCCACAGATCGCCGGTCTGCTGCGTCACGGTGATGGTGGAGGCCGAGGCCGCGCCGGCGGCGACGACGAGAATGGCGGCGGCGGAGGCGAGTCGGGTGGCGATGGTCATGTCTGTACTCCTGACTGACGGACGAAAGCGAACACCCGCTCTCAACGCGGACGAATCCGCGGAAAATCACGCTTTTAAGTCGAGCGATAACGAACCCTGCACGTCTTGCGGGGGTCGGCGCGCCTCGGCGGGGCGCGCATGACGCTTCCGGGTTGCAGAAGCGGTTGAGACACGCGCCGGTCTCGCCCACCCTCAGCCACGTGCCCGGCCCGGTCGCCGCGATGATGGTCGGCGCGGGGCATGGAGGGCGCATGGCGGAGTCGGTCAGTCGGCGGATCGTACGGCGGACGACCATCGTGGTCGCGGCCTTCGCCGTCCGGGTCTGGCCGTGGTTCAACCCCGACGGGCCGCTCGGCCGGTTTCCGATGGAGGACGACGCCCTCATCCGCGAGCAGCCGACGGACGACATCCGCGAAGCGGTCGCCCCCCGCTATGGGGAGAACCGCGCCCTGAGCCAGCGGCGCGGACAGGGGACGCGCCGGGGCCTCCCGTTCGGCTACGCGGTTCTCCGCCCGAAGGGCGCGCTCTGCGACCATCTGCGCGCCCGACGCGCCAAGGCGGTCTCGAGGCCGGCCGAGGCGCAGGCGCCGAAGGCCGGCCGATGAGCCTCGCGGAGATCCCGGTGCTCGACCTCGGGCCGGACTGGCCGGTCGAAGCGCTCGGCCGCTGCCCCGACCGGGCGCATGCGCTGCTCGACGGGGCGCAGGGCGCGCTTCCCGACGCGCTGGCGCGCCTCGCCGACCGGATGGCGCGGCGCTGGCTGGCGCGGTCGGGCGCGCCCTATCTCGACGAACTCGACAGGACGGCGGCGGCGCTCGGCCGGCCGGGAGCGCACTTTCTGAACGTCAGCTACGAGTGGGGCTGCTCGACCGTCGCGGCCCCCGGGCTTCAAGGGGGCGCCCCGCGGCTCGCGCGGGTGCTCGACTGGCCGACGCCGGGGCTCGGGCGCTGGGCGATCGCGATGCGGCTGAAGGGGTCCGCCGGACCGTGGGCGGCGGTCGGCTGGCCGGGCTACGGCGGTGTGCTGCAGGGGGTGGCGCCCGGGCGCTTCGCCGCCGCGCTCAACCAGGCGCCGATGCCGAGGCCCGTCGGCATCTACCCCGCCGACTGGGCGGTGAACGCGGCGCGCACCTGGTCGCGCCCGCGGCTGACGCCCGCGCATCTGCTTCGGCGCGTGTTCGAGACGGCTGACGGGTTCGCGACGGCGCGCGCGATGCTCGCCGAGGCGGCGCTGTCGACGGGCGCGATCTTCACGCTGGCCGGCTGCGCGGCGGGCGAGACGGCGGTGATCGAGCGCACGCCGGATGCGGCCGCCTTTCCTGAAGGCCCGGCGCTCGCGGTGAACGCCTGGCGCAGCCCGCGTCTCGCGGGGCGACCGCGGGGCGAGGACAATCCCGGCCGCCTCGCCGCCATCGCCGCTCTCGCGCCGGGGTTCGACGCGCCCGAGACGTGGCTGGCGCCGCCCGTGCTCAACGACAGGACGCGGCTCGTCTTCGTGGCGGAGCCGGTCACCGGCGCGTTTCTCGCCCAGGGTTTCGAGCGCCGGCGGCCCGTCACGGCCCTGCTGCGCGCCGACGTCGCGTGAGGCGCGATTTGCTGCGCCGCACAAATCCCCTTTCCGTCGCTGATCGATTCGGCGTAACCACGCGCCTGGGGGCGGAGGAACCGTGATGCGGCCTTTTCCGGTGTCGACGGCGGCGGGCGACAAGCGCAGTTACTACCGTCTGTTCTCGGGCTACGTGCTGGCGATGGTCTCGACGGGGGTCGCCGTCGTCGCCCTGTCGGTGCTGGCGTTCCGCATCGCCGGCGAGGACGCCGGGGCGGTGATCGGCACGGCGTTGTCGATCAAGATGCTGGCCTATGTGCTGGGCGCGCCGCTGGCGGCGGCGTATCTCTCAGCCGTGCCGCGGCGGCCGCTGATGGTGGGGCTCGACCTGCTGCGCGCCGGCGCGATCTTCGCCCTGCCCTTCGTCACCCACGTCTGGCAGATCTACGCGCTCGTTTTCCTGTTCACGCTGTGCTCGGCGGCGTTCACGCCGGCCTATCAGGCCAGCGTGCCCCACCTGCTGCCCGACCCGGACGCCTACGCCACCTCGCTCGCGCGCTCGCGCGTGGCGAGCGAGCTTGAGGGCGCCGTCAGCCCCCTGATCGCCGCCGCGCTGTTCCTCGCGCTCAGCCTGCGCGGCGTGTTCCTCGCGGCGATGTCGGGGTTCCTGCTCTCGGCGCTGCTGATCGCAAGCGCCCGGTTGCCGACGCCGACGCCCCGGACGGGCGCGCTGGCGACGGTCTTCGACGGTTTCCGAAGGTTGTTCTCGAACCGGGCGCTTCGGGGTCTGCCGCCGCTCGCCCTCGGGGTCGGCGCGGCGAGCGCCATGGTGATGGTGAACACGGTCGTGCTGGTGCAGGGCGACTACACGCTGCCCGAGGAGGCGACCGCGCTGGCGCTTGGCGTGTTCGGGCTCGGCTCGGTCGCCGGGGCGCTGGCGCTGCCGCCGCTGCTGCGCCGCGCGCCGGAACGCGCGCTGATGCTCGCGGGCGGCGCCACCATGGCCGGGGCGCTGGCGCTCGGGACCTTCGCCCAGCTCTACGCCACGTTGCTGGCGCTCTGGGCGGCGATCGGGCTGGGAGCGGCGCTGGCCTCGGCGCCGGCCGCGTCGCTGATCCGTCGCGCCGTCGAGCCCGAGGCGCACCAGACGGTCTACGCCGCCTGGTTCTCGTGGTCGGCTGCGTCGATGGGGATCGGCTACGCCGCGGCCGGCTGGCTCGGGGCGACCATCTCGCTCGAGGCGACCTTCGCCGCGCTCGCCGTCTTCGCCGCGGCGGCCGCCGGTCTGGCGGCGCTGCTGTGGCCCGCCTTGGCGCCACGTCCCACGACGCCCTGATCCTTTGCTCCGAATCGCGGGGCGGACTACTGCGCCGCACAAATTCTCTGGAGGACCCCGAATGGCCGAGACTGCGAAATCCGGCGCGGCGCGCCGCGCGGCCAAGGAGCCGCTGCTGATCGACCTCGCGCTGCAGGGCGGCGGCTCGCACGGCGCCTTCACCTGGGGCGTGCTCGACCGGATGCTGGAGGAGGACTGGCTGACCATCGAGGGCGTCTCCGGCACCTCGGCCGGCGCGATGAACGCGGCCGTCATGGCCTGCGGCCTCGCCTCGGGCGGGCGCGAGACGGCGCGGGAGATGCTGGCGGCCTTCTGGCGCAAGGTGTCGGACGCGGCGCGGTTCAGCCCGTTCAAGCGCGGCCCCGTCGACATGATGCTGGGGCGCTGGACGCTCGACAACTCGCCGGCCTTCATCGCCATGGACCTGATGGCGCGGCTGGTCTCGCCCTATACGCTCGGCGGCGTGGCGGGGAACCCGCTCCGCGACATCCTGATCGAGATGATCGACTTCAAGGCGCTGGCCGAAGGGCCGGTGAAGCTGTTCATCACCGCGACCAACGTCCACACCGGCCAGGGCCGCGTCTTCCGCCGCCACGAGATCAGCGCCGACGTGCTGCTCGCCTCGGCCTGCCTGCCGTCGCTCTACCAGGCGGTGGAGATCGACGGGATCCCCTACTGGGACGGCGGCTATTTCGGGAACCCGACGATGACCCCGCTGGTGCGCGAGTGCGAGAGCAACGACACCTTCCTCATCCAGATCAACCCGGTCGTCCGCCCCACCACGCCCAAGACCGCGCGCGACATCGAGAGCCGGCTGAACGAGATCAGCTTCAACGCGCCGCTGCTGAAGGAGCTGCGGATGATGGCGATGATGCGCCGCGTCGCCGACCCCGGCCACCCGGAGGCCAAGGCGCTCGCCGAGATGCGGATCCACCGCATCACCTCGGACCTGATGGTGACGCTCGGCCATTCCTCGAAGCTCAACGCCGAATGGCCGTTCCTGCAGATGCTGTTCGAGGCGGGGCGGCAGGCCGCCATCGACTTCGGGCGCGCGCATCTCGACGACGTCGGCGTGCGTTCGACCTACGACATCGACAGCCTGCTGGAGGTCTAGGCGCATGGGCGGTCTTCTCGGCCTCGTCGGCATCCTCGCGGGCCTCGCGCTGCTGATGGCGCTGGCCTTCCGGGGCTGGACCATCCTGCTGCTGGCGCCGCTGGCCGCGCTGGTCGCCGCGGCCTTCTCCGGCGAGCCGTTGCTCGCGCACTGGACGCAGACGTTCATGACGGCCGCGGCGGGCTTCGTCGCGCAATTCTTCCCGCTGTTCCTGCTCGGCGCCCTGTTCGGCAAGCTGATGGACGACTCGGGCTCGGTCGGCGCCATCGCCGACTTCATGACCGAGAAGCTCGGCCCCTCCCGCGCGATCCTCGCGGTGGTGCTGGCGGGCGCGATGGTCACCTACGGCGGCGTCTCGCTGTTCGTCGCCTTCTTCGTGCTGGCGCCGATGGGCAAGGCGCTGTTCCGCGCCGGCCGCGTGCCCAAGCGCCTGCTGCCGGCGGCCATCGCGCTCGGCACCTCGACCTTCACCATGTCGGCGATGCCGGGGACGCCAGCGATCCAGAACGCCATCCCGATGCCGTTCTTCGGCACCACGCCCTTCGCCGCGCCGGGGCTCGGCGTGATCGCCTCGCTGGTGATGTTCGGCTTCGGCATGTGGTGGCTCGGGCTGCGCCGCTCGCGGGCCGAGGCTGCGGGGGAAGGCTACGCCTACGCCGGGACGCCCGAGTCCGACCCGGTCGCGATCCGCGAGCTCGCCACCACGGCGCGGGAGTTCGACCCGGCGGAGATCGACAAGGGCGCGAAGGCGGTCGACCGCCCGCCCGTGGCGCTCGCGGTGCTGCCGCTGATCGTGGTGGTCGGCGTCAACCTGCTGATGTCGCAGGTGGTGCTGCCGGCGCTGAACTTCGACTTCCTGGCCGAGCCGCAGTGGGGCGGCGTGTCGCTCTCGGCGGTCGGCGGCGTCTGGTCGGTGGCGGTGGCGCTGCTGACGGCGATCGTCGTGCTGGTCGCGCTGAACCTCAACCGGTTCGCGGCGCTGCGCGACAGCGTCGACGCGGGCGCCAACGCGGCCGTGCTGCCGGTGCTGAGCGTGGCCTCGCTGGTCGGCTTCGGCGCGGTGGTGGCGGCGATGCCGGCCTTCGGGCTGGTGCGCGACTGGGTGCTCGGGATCGGCGGCGGGCCGCTGGTCTCGCTCGCGGTCGCGACCAACATCCTCGCCGCGCTCACGGGCTCGGCGTCGGGCGGCATGACCATCGCGCTGCAGGCGCTCGGCCCCACCTTCATGCAGATCGCGGCCGACACAGGGCTCGACCCGTCGCTGATGCACCGCGTCGCCGTGATCGCCTCGGGCACGCTCGACAGCCTGCCGCACAACGGCGCCGTGGTGACGATGCTCGCCGTCTGCGGCTGCACCCACAAGGAGAGCTACCTCGACGTCGTGATGGTCGCCGTCCTGGGCGCGATCATCGCGTTGGTCGGCGTCATCGTGCTCGGCACGGCCTTCGGGTCGTTCTGACGCGCAAACGCCGCTTTTCTGCCGGCCCGATCGCTCGTAAGCAAGAGAGCGACAACCTGAGGAGACGTCCATGGCCGACCTGATCGCCATCGAGTTCGACGACCCCGCCGCGGCCTTCGCGCTGCGCGCGGAGCTCGTGAAGCTCCAGAAGGACTATCTGATCGAGATGGAGGACGCCGTCGTCGTCACCCGCGACGAGGCCGGCAAGGTGCAGCTGCACCAGGCGGTCAACCTGACGGCCGCCGGCGCGGCGGGCGGCACGCTCTGGGGCGCGCTGGTCGGGCTGATCTTTCTCAACCCGCTGCTCGGCGCGGCCATCGGGGCCGGGGCCGGGGCGCTCTCGGGCTGGATGACGGACATCGGCATCGACGACAACAAGATGAAGGAGATGGGCGAGAGCCTGCCGAACGGCGGTTCGGCCCTCTTCGTCCTCGTGCGCCGCGTCACGGGCGACAAGGTTCTGGACCGCCTCGGCGAGTGGCGCGGCAAGGGCAAGGTCATCTCGACGTCGCTGACCCACGAGCAGGAAGGCAAGCTCAGGGAGCTTTTCGAGAAGGCGCAGGCGTGACGCCGGCGACGGTCCATGCCTGACGGCTCGCGGCTCGACGCGCCGTCCATCAGCCTGCGCGACCTCGTCCACGGGGTCGCGCTCACGCTGATGGTGGGGTGGATCCTGTTTCTCGGCCGCGGGATTTTCGTCCCGATGGTCTCGGCGCTGCTGATCGTCTACATCGTGATCGGCGTCTCGAAGCTGACGACGGCCCTGCCGTGGATCGGGCCGCGCGTGCCGTTGCGGGTCCACTACTTCTTGGCCGCGGTGGCCATCGGCTACGCGCTGATCGAGATGGTCGCCGTGTTCAGCGCGAACCTGGCGGCCATCGCCGCCCAGGCGCCGCGCTTCCAGTTCGCCATTCTCGCGCTGATCCAGGACGCGGCGGCGCGTTTCGGCGTCGAGGGCACCCTCACCTGGGCCACGATCCGGCGCGATCTCCTCGGCGAGATCAACCTGCAGAGCATCGCGCGCACCACGCTGACCTCCGCCGCGACCATGCTGACCGGCCTGTTCTTCGTGCTGCTGAACGTCGCCTTCATGATGATGGAGCAGCGCAGCTTCTACACGAAGCTCGGCCGGCTCTCGAACGATCCGACGCGCGTCGCCCGCATCCTGGACGTGGTCACCGACATCAACGCCCGTGTCGGGCGCTATCTGGCGGTGAAGACGCTGATCAACGTGGCGCTCGGCGTCCTCAGCTACGCCATCATGACGCTTGCGGGCCTCGAGTTCGCGGTGTTCTGGGCGATCGTGATCGGCTTGCTCAACTACATTCCCTACATCGGCTCCTTCGTCGGCGTCGCCTTTCCGGTGGCGCTGTCGATCGTGCAGTTCGGGGAGTTCGACCAGGTGGTGGCGCTCGCGCTCGCGCTGACGGCGGCCCAGGTGCTGATGGGCAACGTGATCGAGCCGCAGGTGATGGGCACCTCGCTCAACCTCAGCCCCTACGTCATCCTCGTCAGCCTGACCGCGTGGTCGAGTCTCTGGGGTGTGGCGGGAGCGCTGTTCTCGGTGCCGATCACCGCCGTCATGGTGATCGTCTTCTCGGAGTTTCCGGGCAGCCGACCCATCGCCGTGCTGCTGTCCAAGAACGGCGACGTGGCGCCGCGCGGCGGGGCCTGAGGCGCGGTTCGATGCCGGCGGCGCTTGCCGCGGCTTCGCTTCGGGCCGTATGATTCGCGCGACGTCAGCGAGGAACCGGCCCGATGCGCACCGTCCACAGCGACCGGCACCTGTTGCGCGCCAACCGGACCGAGTTGAACCAGGGCCGGCTCGTGCCGCCGTTCGAGAAGCCCGAGCGCGTCGCACACATCCTCGCCCGCCTCGCCGAGCGCGGGTTCCCCGCGGTGGAGCCGCCAGTCGAGCACGGCCTCGACATGGTCGCGCGCGTCCACGCGCCCGATTATCTCCACTTCCTCGAAACCGTCTGGCCGCGCTGGACGGCCGCGGGTTACGCCGGCGAGGCGATCCCCACCGTCTGGCCCTCGCGCCGCATGACGCGGAAGGGCCCGCCCGAGGAGATCGACGGCGCCATCGGCTGGTATGCGCTCTGCGGCGAAACCTCGATTTCGGGAGGCACGTGGGAGGCGGCGCGGGCCGCGGCCGACGTGGCGCTGACCGCGGCGGACCTCGTCGCCGGCGGCGAGCGCGCCGCCTTCGCGCTCTGCCGGCCGCCCGGCCACCACGCCGCGCAGGACATGTTCGGCGGCTACTGCTTCCTCAACAACGCCGCCATCGCCGCCGAGCGCCTGCGTGACAGGGGCGCCGCCACCGTCGCGGTGCTCGACGTCGACTTTCACCACGGCAACGGCACCCAGGCGATCTTCTGGGAGCGCGCGGACGTGCCGTTCCTGTCGCTCCACGGCGATCCGCGGTTCGAGTTCCCCTATTTCCTCGGCGGCGCCGACGAGATCGGGGCCGGGAAGGGCGAAGGGCGCAACGTCAACTACCCCCTCCCGCCCGGGACCGGGTTCGAGGCGTGGGCCGCCGCGCTCGAAGACGCCTGCGCCCGCATCAAGGCTTTCGGCGCCGAGGCGCTGGTCGTGTCGCTCGGCGTCGACACCTTCGCCGGCGACCCGATCAGTTCCTTCAAGCTGGCGAGCCCGGACTTCCTGACTTACGGCGCGCGGATCGCCCGCCTCGGCCTGCCCACGCTGTTCGTCATGGAGGGCGGCTACGCGGTGGCCGAGATCGGGGTGAACACGGTCAACGTGCTGGAAGGCTTCCAAGGCGCCTGAGGGGGGAGAAGGCGATGGCGATGGTGGCGACCTTCGCCCAGCAGAAGGGCGGCTCCGGCAAGACCACGCTGCTGACGCAGGTCGCCGCGGCGCTGATCGCGGCCGGGCGGCGCGTGGCGCTGGTCGACCTCGACCCGCAGCGCAGCCTCGCCGGCTGGGTCGACGCGCGCGCCAGGGCGCGCCACGGCGAGCTCGACCTGGCGTTCTTCGAAAGCTCCGAGTGGCGCGCCTCCGGAGACATCCGGCGCGCAGGCGGTGAGGCCGACGTGGTGATGGTCGATTGTCCCGGCGCCGCCGACGTGCTGCTGCGCGCGGCGATGCGGGCGGCCGACCTCGTGGTGATCCCGGCGCAACCCTCCGCGCCCGACGCGTGGGCGACCCGGGCGACGCTGAAGATGGCCGCGCGCGAAGGCGCCCTCGCGCGCGTCGTGCTCAACCGCGTGCCGCCGCGGGGCGGACCCGGCGAGACGGTGGAGCGCCTGCTCCGCGACGAGGGCGCCGAGTTCGTCGAGACCCGCATCGGCAACCGAATCGCCTTCGCCAACGCCTTTCTGGAGGGCCTCGGCGTCACGGAAACGCCGCGGGGCGGCAAGGCGGCCGAGGAGATTGCGGCGCTGACCGCGGAATTGCGCGCCGTTCTCGGCTAAGGGTTTGACAACCGGCCGTCGTCGGGCTTATAGCCTGAGGGATCAAGCGCCTTGAAAACAGGCGCTCCTGTCTCCTGTCATCGCTGGTCAGAGGCGGAAGCCCTCGCCGCGACGCAGCCCTCTGGATGGCAATGCAGCAGCTGAAGCTCGCAGAACTCAAGGCGAAGACGCCGACCGATCTGCTCGTGTTCGCCGAAGAGCTGGAAGTGGAAAACGCCAGCTCGATGCGCAAGCAGGACATGATGTTCGCCATCCTCAAGGAGTTGGCGGAACGCGATGTCGAGATCCAGGGCGGCGGCGTGCTGGAGGTGTTGCAGGACGGCTTCGGCTTCCTCCGGTCGCCGGAGGTGAACTACCTGCCGGGCCCTGACGACATCTACGTATCGCCGTCCCAGATCCGGCGCTTCGCGCTGCGCACGGGCGACACGGTCGAAGGACTGATCCGCGCGCCGAAGGACGGCGAACGCTACTTCGCGCTGCTGAAAGTCAACACGATCAATTTCGAGGAGCCCGAGGCCGCGCGCCACAAGGTGCACTTCGACAACCTGACGCCGCTCTACCCCGACGAGCGGTTCAACATGGAGATCGACGACCCGACCTACAAGGACAAGTCGGCGCGGATCATCGACCTCGTCTGCCCCCTCGGCAAAGGCCAGCGCGCGCTGATCGTCGCGCCGCCGCGCACCGGCAAGACGGTGCTGCTGCAGAACATCGCCCACTCGATCGAGCGCAACCACCCCGAATGCTACCTCATCGTGCTGCTGATCGACGAGCGGCCGGAGGAAGTCACCGACATGCAGCGCTCGGTGAAGGGCGAAGTGGTGTCCTCGACCTTCGACGAGCCGGCGACGCGCCATGTCGCGGTCTCGGAGATGGTGATCGAGAAGGCCAAGCGGCTTGTGGAGCACGGGCGCGACGTGGTGATCCTGCTCGACTCGATCACGCGGCTCGGGCGCGCCTACAACACGGTGGTGCCGTCCTCGGGCAAGGTGCTGACCGGCGGCGTCGACGCCAACGCGCTGCAGCGGCCGAAGCGCTTCTTCGGCGCGGCGCGGAACATCGAGGAAGGCGGGTCGCTGACCATCATCGCCACGGCGCTGATCGAAACCGGCAGCCGTATGGACGAAGTCATCTTCGAAGAGTTCAAGGGCACCGGCAACTCCGAGATCGTGCTCGACCGCAAGGTCTCCGACCGCCGGCTGTTCCCGGCGATCGACGTGTTGAAATCCGGCACGCGCAAGGAAGAACTTCTTGTCGCCAAGGCAGAGTTGACCAAGATGTATGTGCTTCGTCGCATACTGAATCCTATGGGAACGTCAGACGCGATCGAGTTCCTTCTTGGGAAACTCAAGCAGACGAAAAACAATAAAGAGTTCTTCGACTCCATGAATACATGAGCGCAAGCGATATCGACACGATATTCGCGCTCGCCACGGCGCCCGGACGGGGCGCCATCGCCATCATCAGAGTTTCGGGGCCGGATTGCGCCGCGATCGCCGAGCGGCTGGCGGGCGGTTTCGCGTTCGACCGGCGGATGCGCCTGCGCGCGCTGCGCGATCCGGCGACCGGCGAGACGCTGGACTCGGCGCTCGTCGTCGGTTTTCCGGAGGGCGCGAGCTTCACCGGCGAGGCCATGACGGAGCTGCACCTGCACGGCGGGCGCGCCGTGGCTGCGGCGGTTATGCGCGCCCTCGCCGCGCTCGGCGCGCAGCCGGCGGCGCCAGGGGCGTTCTCGCGCCGGGCCTTCGACAACGGCAGGCTCGATCTGCTCGAGGCTGAAGGCGTCGCCCAGCTTGCTGCGGCGGAGACCGAGGCGCAGCGGCGCCTTGCGCTCTGGAGCCTCGGCGGCGCGGCGTCGGCGACCGTGGCGGCGTGGCGCGAGACGCTGGTCGAGGCGCTGGTGTGGTTCGAGGCCGACAGCGACTTCGGCGAGGAGGAACTCGGCGGCGGCGTCGCCGCGCCGGGTTATGCGCGTGTGCGGGAGCTCGTGGCGCTGCTCGACGCGGCGCGCGCAAAGGGCGACGCCGCGGCGCGCATCCGCGAGGGCGCGCGGGTGGCGATCATCGGGCCGCCGAACGTCGGCAAGTCGAGCCTGATCAACGCGCTGGTGAAGCGCGACATCGCGATCACCTCGCCGATCGCGGGCACGACGCGCGACGCGCTGGAGGCCCGGTGCGAAGCCTTCGGCTTCGATCTGACGCTGGTGGATACGGCTGGTCTCCGCGTGACCGACGATCCCATCGAGGCCGTCGGCGTGGCGCGCGCGCAGGCGGCGGCCGAGACGGCCGACTTGCGCGTCTTCGTCTCGAGCCCGGAGGCGACGGCCGATCTGACGACGCGGCGATCCAGCGATCTGCATGTCGCCAACAAGGCCGATCTCGGGTGCATCGGTGAGGACGCGGACTTCACCGTGTCGGCCGTGACGGGCGAGGGCCTCGATGCGTTGCTCGACGCCATCGGGGCGCGGATCGTCGACGCCGGCGCGGCGCAGGGCGCGTTCTCCACGGCGCGCCACCTCGCCGCGCTCGACGGCGCGCGCGCGGCGCTGGCGCGCGCGGCGCAGGCGCCGCCGGAGATCGCGGCGGAGGAATGCCGTCTTGCGGCGCAGGCGCTCGACTCGTTGATCGGGCGGGTCGATGTGGAGCATATCCTCGACGGGGTGTTTTCGACGTTCTGCCTGGGGAAATGACCATGGCCGCAGACCGGGAGTTCGACGTGGTGGTGGTGGGCGGGGGCCACGCCGGCGCCGAGGCGGCGCACGCCGCGTGGCGGCGCGGCGCCCGCGTCGCTCTGGTGACGCTGCGCCGCGACCAGCTCGGCGTGCTGTCCTGCAATCCGGCGGTCGGCGGCGTCGGCAAGGGCCACCTCGTGCGGGAGATCGACGCCCTCGACGGTCTGATCGGGCGGGTCGCCGACGCGGCGGCGATCCAACTGCGGCTTCTGAACCGGCGGAAAGGGCCAGCGGTGCGCGGGCCGCGGGCGCAGTGCGACCGGGCGCTCTACAAGCGGGCGATGCAGGCGGCGCTCAGCGGCCTCGACGGGCTGGAGATCGTCGAAGGCATGGTCGAAGGCCTGTCGCTGACGAAGGGCGCGGTCGACGGGGTGATGATGCAGGGCGGCGTGCGCCTCGCCGCGCGAACCGTGGTTGTGACCACGGGCACGTTCCTGCGCGGCGTCATCCATGTCGGGCGGACACAGAACGCCGGCGGGCGGATCGGCGACCCCGCCGCCGTCGGCTTGTCCGACGCGCTCCGCGACGCCGGGCTGACGCTCGGTCGGCTGAAGACCGGGACGCCGCCGCGCTTGACCGCGGCGAGCATCGACTGGGCGCGCCTCGCCCCGCAGCCGGGGGACGAGGCGCCGATGATGCTGTCGTTCCTGAACGACGCGCCGCAGGCCCGACAGGTCTGCTGCCACATCACCCACACCAATCCCACGACGCACGACATCATTCGGGCGAACCTCGACCAGTCGGCGATGTTCTCCGGCGCCATCGAGGGGGTGGGGCCGCGCTACTGCCCCTCCATCGAAGACAAGGTCACGCGCTTCCGCGACAAGGACTCCCATCAGATATTCCTCGAGCCGGAGGGGCTCGACAGCGACCTGATCTACCCGAACGGCATCTCCACGTCGCTGCCGGCGCCGGTGCAGGAGACCTACGTCCGCTCCATCGCAGGGCTGGAGCGCGCCGAGATCGCGCAGCCGGGCTACGCCATCGAATACGACTACGTGGATCCGCGGGCGCTCGACGCGACGCTCGCGGTCCGGGCCTTGCCCGGGCTGTGGCTTGCGGGGCAGATCAACGGGACCACGGGCTACGAGGAGGCCGCGGCGCAGGGGCTGGTCGCGGGTCTCAACGCGGCGGCGCGGGCGCTGAATCTGGCGCCGGCGACGTTCTCGCGGGCCGACTCCTATATCGGCGTGCTCGTAGACGACATCACAAGCCGCGGCGTCACCGAACCCTACCGCATGTTCACCTCGCGCGCGGAGTTCCGGCTCTCCCTGCGCGCCGACAACGCCGACCTGCGGCTGACGCCGTTTGGAGACGGGCTCGGGTGTGTTTCGGCCGCACGGCGGGCGGCGTTCGAGGCCCGGCGCGAGGCGGTCGAGACCGGGCGAGCCGCGCTCGCGGCTCGCGTGTTGACAGGAGACGAGGCGGCGGCCGTGGGCATGACGCCGCGCGCCGATGGGCGGCGCTTGACGGGTGTCGATGTTCTCGCGAGTGCGGAGGACGGCTGGGCCCGTCTCGAAACGTTGGCCCTCGCAGCGCCCGAGCGCAGCGTCGCGGAGACGCTGGAGGGGGATGCGCGCTATGGCGGCTATGTGGCGCGGCAGGCGCGGGAGATCGCGCGGGTGCGCGCCGATGAAGCCCGGCCGCTGCCGCGCGACCTCGATTATCGCGCCATCTCGGGCCTCTCCAACGAAGTCGCGGAGCGTCTGTCGCAAGCCCGGCCGGAGACAGTGGGCCAGGCGGCGCGGATCGAGGGCGTGACGCCGGCGGCCGTGCTGCTGCTCGCGGCGGTGTCGCGCCGTCGCGCCGCGGCATGACGGCCGCCGACGACCGGGCATGGGTCGCGGCGACGTTCGATGTTTCACGTGAAACACTGGCGCGGCTCGACGTCTACGTCGCTCTGTTGGCGCGGTGGTCCGGCGCCATCAACCTGGTGGCGCGCAGCACGCTCGACGCCGTGTGGCGCCGCCACATCGCGGACAGCGCACAGCTGTTCGCTCTGGCGCCCGCCACGGCGCGAACCTGGATCGATCTCGGCGCAGGCGCCGGGTTGCCCGCGCTGGTTATCGCCGCCCTCGCGCAGGGCGCCCGGCGCCAAATGAGCTTGACCGCGGTCGAGAGCGACACGCGGAAGTGCGCCTTCATGGCCACTGCCGCGCGGGAGATGGGTGTTGCGATCGATGTTCGACCTGCGCGCGTCGAGGCTGTGGCCGGGGCGTTCGACGTCGTCTCGGCCCGCGCCTTCGCGCCGCTCCCGGTTCTCCTCGCCCACGCCGCGCGCTTGCTCGCGGTGGACGGCGTCGCCCTGTTTCCCAAGGGCGCGCAGGCGGAAGGTGAATTGACGGCGGCCCGCGAAAGGTGGACATTCGACTTGCGCCGTCACCCCAGCGTGACCGACAGACAAGCGTCCATTCTCGCCGTCAGGGAGATCGTCGATGGCCGTAGCTGATCGCGGACCGGCGCCGCGCATCCTCGCCGTGGCGAACCAGAAGGGCGGCGTGGGAAAGACGACGACGGCGATCAATCTCGCCACGGCCCTCGCAGCGGTCGGGCGGCAGGTGCTGATCCTCGATCTGGACCCGCAGGGCAACGCGTCCACCGGGCTCGGACTGCCGCCGCGGCGTCGGGGGCGCACGACCTACGACATTCTCGTCGGAGAGGCGAAGGTCGCCGAGGCGGCCGCCGCCACGGCGGTGCCAGGTCTGTCGATCGCACCGGGTTCGCCGGAGTTGAGCGGCCTGGAGATCGAGTTGGCGAACGCGACGGATCGCAACCGCCGGCTCGCTGCGGCGCTCGCGGCGTGGCGCGGCCCGTGCGATTTCGTGCTGATCGACTGCCCGCCGGCGTTGAACGTGCTGACCGTCAACGCCATGGCGGCGGCGGATTCGGTGCTCGTGCCTCTGCAGTGCGAGTTCTTCGCGCTGGAGGGCCTGTCGCAGCTGCTGTCGACCGTCGAGCGGGTGAAGGGCGCCTTGAACCCGCGTCTCACCATCGAAGGGGTCGTGCTGACCATGTACGACCGCCGCAACAACCTTTCCGCGCAGGTCGCCGACGATGTGCGCGACACGCTTGGCGACGTGGTCTACGAGACGGTCATTCCCCGCAACGTGCGCCTGTCGGAGGCGCCGTCGCACGCTGTGCCGGCGCTGATCTACGATCACGGTTGCTCCGGCAGCCAAGCCTATATCAGGCTCGCTGGCGAAATATTGAGGCGGCGCGCGCCGCTCGCCAACGCATCTTGAGGAAAGAACCATGAGCGACGCGCCGCGACGCAAGGGGCTCGGCCGAGGCCTGGCGGCTCTGCTCGATGAAGTGACGCCGCCCGCCGACCCGGCGTCGGCGACCGAAGTCGACATCGACCTTCTGAGTCCGAACCCCGACCAGCCGCGCAAGCGCTTCGAGCCGGAGGAGCTGGAGGCGCTCGCGCAGTCGGTGCGGGAGAAGGGCGTCATCCAGCCGTTGATCGTGCGGCCGGATCCGGGAGCGGAAGGCCGGTTCCAGATCGTCGCGGGAGAGCGGCGCTGGCGCGCGGCGCAGATGGCGGGGCGCCCGCGCGTGCCGATCGTGGTGCGGCGCTTCGATGACGCCGAAGTGCTGGAAGTCGCGATCCTCGAGAACGTGCAGCGCGCCGACCTGAACCCGATCGAGGAGGCGTCGGGCTACCAGCAGCTGATCGACCGCTTCGGCCACACCCAGGAAAAGATCGCCCAGGTCGTCGGCAAGAGTCGGAGCCATATCGCGAACTGTCTGCGCCTGCTCGCCCTGCCGGAAGACGTTAAGGCGCTCACCCGTTCGGGCGCGCTCAGCGCCGGACATGCCCGCGCCGTGCTCGCGACGCGCGACCCGAGCGCGCTGGCGCAGCGCGTGGTGGCGCAGGGGTTGTCGGTGCGGGAGACGGAGGCCGCGGCGCGGCAGGAGGCGGAGGCGAAGCCGCGGGCGGCTAAGGGTCCGAGAGGCGACGCGGACACACGGGCGCTGGAGGCGGACTTGTCGGCGGCGCTGGGTTTGTCAGTCCGGATCGCCCATCGCGCCGACGGTTCGGGCGCGCTCTCCATCCGGTATCGGTCGCTCGACGAGCTCGACGGGCTTTGCGGTCTGCTCGGCCGGGGCGCCGACTGACGCCCCGGCCGCTGTCGTCGTCAGCGCTCGGGGTTGAGGCCCCAGTGCTCGGGAGAGCGCCACAGCCGTGAGCGCAGCAGTTCGCGCTCGAAGATGAACTCCTTCGGAAGCCGGTCGAAGAAGCGGTCGAACAGGCGCTCGTGGTCGTGCGCCTCTTCGGTGCCTTCGACGCGATCGACGGTCATCAGCTCGTAGTAAAGGTCGCGCGGGAAGTCGATGCCCTTCCAGTAGATGTCCTCGAACCGGGGCATCCAGCCGAGCGGGCTTTCGACCGGGGCGGTGCGGCCGTGGATCCGGTCGACCACCCAGCGCAGCACGCGCATGTTCTCGCCGAAGCCCGGCCAGATGAACTTGCCGGTCTCGTCGCGGCGGAACCAGTTGACCCGGAAGATGCGCGGCGGGTTCGGCAGGCGCCGCCCGACGTCGAGCCAATGGGCGAAGTAGTCCGCCATGTTGTAGCCGCAGAACGGCAGCATCGCCATCGGGTCGCGGCGCATGGCGGCCTGGCCGACGGCGGCGGCGGTGGCCTCGGAGCCCATGGTCGCGGCGCAATAGACGCCGTGGCTCCAGTTGAACGCCTGATAGACCAGCGGCGTCGCCTTGCTCATCCGGCCGCCGAACAGGAACGCCGAAATCGGCACGCCGGCCGGGTTCTCCCATTCCGGATCGATGGTCGGGCACTGGCTGGCGGGCGCGGTGAAGCGCGAGTTGGGGTGGGCGGCGAGGCGGCCGCAGTCGGGCGTCCAGTCCTGGCCTTTCCAGTCGACCAGGTGGGCCGGCGGCTCCTTGGTCATGCCTTCCCACCACACGTCGCCGTCGTCGGTCAGCGCGACGTTGGTGTAGATGCAGTTGGCGTAGAGCGTCTTCATCGCGTTGGGGTTGGTCCGGTCGGACGTGCCCGGCGCCACGCCGAAGAACCCGGCTTCCGGGTTGATCGCGCGCAGCACGCCGTCCTTGCCCGGCTTGATCCACGCGATGTCGTCGCCGACCGTCAGCAGCTTCCAGCCCTCGAAGCCTTCGGGCGGCACCATCATCGCGAAGTTGGTCTTGCCGCAGGCCGAGGGGAAGGCGGCGGCGACGTAGGTCTTGTCGCCCTTCGGGGTTTCGACGCCGAGGATCAGCATGTGTTCGGCGAGCCACCCTTCGTCGCGCGCCATGACGCTCGCGATCCGCAGCGCGAAGCACTTCTTGCCGAGCAGCGCGTTGCCCCCGTAGCCGGACCCGTAGGACCAGATCGTGCGCTCTTCGGGAAAGTGCACGATGTAGGTGTTCTCGGGGTCGCACGGCCACGCCACGTCGGCCGCGCCCGGCTCGAGCGGGTGGCCCACCGAGTGCAGGCAGGGCACGAAGTCGCCGTCCTCGCCGAGTACGTCCAGCACAGCCTTGCCCATGCGCGTCATGATCCGCATGTTCACGACGACATAAGCGCTGTCAGTGATCTCGACACCGATCTGGGAAATATTAGACCCGAGCGGCCCCATCGAAAACGGTATGACGTACATCGTCCGGCCGCGCATGCAGCCCTCGAAGAGCCCTGTCATCTTGGTTTTCATTTCGCGCGGGTCGGCCCAATTGTTTGTGGGGCCGGCGTCTTTCTTGTTCGTCGAGCAGATGAAGGTGCGATCTTCGACGCGGGCGACGTCGCGCGGGTCGGAGCGGCACAGGAAGGAGTTCGGTCGCTTCTCCTCGTTGAGACGGATGAAGGTGCCTGCCTCGACCATCTCGTCGGTCAGGCGGCGCCATTCCGCGTCCGAGCCGTCGGCCCAGTGGACGCGGTCCGGCTGGCACAGGCGAACCATGTCCTCGACCCAGGCGATCAGGCGCGCATGGTTGGTCGGGTGCGGGGCGGCGCGTTCGGGCATTGGTTTCTCCATCCGAGGGGCGGCGGGGAGCCTAAAGAAACCAACGGAGATGAACATCCTGCTTTCGTTGCGGTGCGTCGTCGCGTTCGCGGCGGCGCGGCGCGCGCCGCCGGCGCCCGAAGCGTCGGCGTGAAACTTGCGGCGAAAAGGGGGCCGCCATATATCGCCGTGAACGTCGAGGGGCCCCGCGGCAGCGGGCTCCGGGATGGGGTGCGGGGGCCGCGCCGCGGACCTGCGCCCGCAATCGCCGAATATGGAGAGGACGTCATGTCGAAAGTCATCGGTATCGACCTCGGCACCACCAATTCCTGCGTCGCCATCATGGACGGGGCGCAGCCGAAGGTGATCGAGAACGCGGAAGGCGCGCGCACGACCCCGTCGGTGGTCGCCTTTTCGGACGGGGGCGAGCGGCTCGTCGGCCAGCCCGCCAAGCGGCAGGCCGTCACCAACCCCGAACACACCCTTTTCGCCGTCAAGCGCCTGATCGGCCGTCGCTACGCCGACCCGACGGTGGAGAAGGACAAGACGATGGTGCCCTACGAGATCGTCGAGGGCGCCAACGGCGACGCCTGGGTGAAGGCGCGCGGCGAGAAATACGCGCCGTCGCAGATCTCGGCCTTCGTGCTGCAGAAGATGAAGGAGACGGCCGAGAGCTATCTGGGCGAGACCGTCTCGAAGGCCGTCATCACGGTCCCCGCCTATTTCAACGACGCCCAGCGGCAGGCGACCAAGGACGCCGGCAAGATCGCCGGCCTCGAAGTGCTGCGCATCATCAACGAGCCGACGGCCGCGGCCCTCGCCTACGGGCTCGACAAGGACAAGGCCAAGACCATCGCGGTCTACGACCTCGGCGGCGGCACCTTCGACATCTCGATCCTCGAGATCGACGACGGCCTGTTCGAGGTGAAGTCGACCAACGGCGACACCTTCCTCGGCGGCGAGGACTTCGACCTGCGGCTGGTCGACTACCTCGCGGGCGAGTTCCAGAAGGAGAACGGGATCGACCTGAAGAAGGACCGGCTCGCGCTCCAGCGCCTGAAGGAAGCGGCCGAGAAGGCCAAGATCGAGCTGTCCTCGGCGTCGCAGACCGAGATCAACCTGCCCTACATCACCGCCGACGCCTCCGGGCCGAAGCACATGGCGCTGAAGCTGACCCGCGCCAAGCTCGAGCAGATCGTCGGCGATCTGGTCGAGCGCACGCTGGAGCCCTGCCGCAAGGCGCTGCGCGACGCGGGCGTCTCGGCGGCGGAGATCGACGAGGTGGTGCTGGTCGGCGGCATGACGCGCATGCCGAAGGTGATCGAGACCGTGAAGACCTTCTTCGGCAAGGAGCCGCACAAGGGTGTGAACCCCGACGAGGTGGTGGCGCTCGGCGCGGCGATCCAGGCCGGCGTGCTGCAGGGCGACGTCAAGGACGTGGTGCTGCTCGACGTGACGCCGCTCTCGCTCGGCATCGAGACGCTCGGCGGCGTCTTCACCCGCCTGATCGACCGCAACACCACCATCCCGACCAAGAAGAGCCAGGTGTTCTCGACGGCCGAGGACAACCAGTCCGCGGTGACGATCCGCGTGTTCCAGGGCGAGCGCGAGATGGCGGCCGACAACAAGCTGCTCGGCCAGTTCAACCTCGAGAGCATCCCCCCGGCGCCGCGCGGCGTGCCGCAGATCGAGGTCACCTTCGACATCGACGCCAACGGCATCGTCAGCGTCTCGGCGAAGGACAAGGGCACCAACAAGGAGCAGAAGATCACCATCCAGGCCTCGGGCGGTCTGTCCGACGCCGACATCGACAAGATGGTGAAGGAAGCCGAGGAGAACGCCGAGTCCGACAAGCAGCGCCGGGCGCTGGTCGAGGCGAAGAACAACGCCGAGAGCCTGCTCCACGCCACCGAGAAGTCGCTCAAGGACCACGGCGACAAGGTGGGCGCCGACGTCAGGCAGGGCATCGAGACGGCGATGGCCGATCTGAAAGGCGTGGTCGACGGCGAGGACGTCGAGGCGATCCGCGCCAAGCATCAGGCGCTGATGGAGGCGTCGATGAAGCTCGGCGAGGCGATCTACAAGGCCGAAGCGGAAGCCGCGGGGGTCAACCCCGAAGGCGGTCCGGAGGCGCCGGCCGAGGATGGCGTCGTCGACGCCGATTTCGAGGAAGTCCGCGACGACGACACGAAGCGCGACGCGTGATCCCCCCACGCCGACCGGACCGGCGGCCCCGCCCGCGACGCCAGGCGTCGGGGCGGGGCCGTGCGCCGTTCGGCTCTGACCGAGAGTGAGAGATGGCGCAACGCGACTTCTACGAGACGCTTGGCGTGGCGCGCGGCGCGTCCGAGGACGACATCAAGAAGGCCTACCGCAAGCTCGCCAAGGAGCTGCACCCCGACCGCAACAAGGACGACGCCTCCGCCGAGGCGAAGTTCAAGGAGGTGAACGCCGCCTACGAGGTGCTGAAGGATCCGCAGAAACGCGCGGCCTACGACCAGTTCGGCCACGCCGCGTTCCAGAACGGGATGGGCGGCGGACGGCCCGGCGGCGGCCCCGGCGGAGCGGATTTCGCCTCCGCCTTCTCGGATGTCTTCGACGACCTGTTCGGCGACTTCGTCGGCGCCGGCCGGCGCGGGGCCGCAGGCGGCCAGCGGCGCACCCGCGGGGCGGATCTCCGCTACAACCTGACCATCACCCTCGAAGAGGCGTTCGCCGGCAAGCAGACGACGATCACCGTGCCGGGCTCGGCCACCTGCTCGGGCTGCGACGGCACCGGCAGCGAGGGCGGCGCGCAGCCGCAGACCTGCCCGACGTGTCAGGGCATGGGCAAGGTCCGCGCGCAGCAGGGCTTCTTCACCATCGAGCGCACCTGCCCGACGTGCATGGGCCGCGGCCAGATCGTCAAGAACCCCTGCAAGGTCTGCAAGGGCGCCGGTCGGGTGCCCAAGGAGCGGGCGCTGCAGGTGCAGATCCCCATGGGCGTCGAGGACGGCACGCGCATCCGGCTCGCCGGCGAAGGCGAGGCGGGCTTGCGCGGCGGGCCGCCGGGCGACCTCTACATCTTCATCGAGATCGCGCCCCACAAGCTGTTCCAGCGCGAGGGCATGGATCTTCACTGCCGCATCCCGGTGCCGATGACCACCGCAGCCCTCGGCGGCGAGATCGAGGCGCCGCAGCTCGACGGCGGCCGCAGCCGGGTGAAGATCCCCGCCGGCGCCCAGTCGGGCAAGCAGCTGCGGCTGCGCGGCAAGGGCATGCCCCAGCTCCGCGGCGGGCGCTACGGCGACCTCTACCTCGAATTGCAGGTCGAGACGCCGGTGAACCTCTCGGCGCGCCAGAAGGAGCTGTTGCAGGAGTTCGAGAGCGCCGGCGGCGACAACAGCCCCGACAGCCGGGACTTTTTCTCCAAGGTCAAGGACTTCTGGGACGGCATGACCGGGTGAGCGGCCCCGCTCACTCCGCCGCTTCGGCGTAGGCCAGCGGCGGCACGGGCGGCGTCGGGTCGTGCCAGATCAGTTCCGGCGCCGGCGTGCGCGCCGCCTCGCGCATGAGCCGCCGGTCCGCCAGCGCCGCCCCGAAGCCGCCCGCCGCCAGCAGCGCGGCCACCCCGCGCCAGAACCAGACCCGCGCCGCCAGCGCCGCCGGCGTCACCACCAGCGTCAGCACCGTCGACAGCGCGAGGCCCGACACCACCGCGGTGGACAGCTGCACCCACCAGAGCGCCGCCGGCGCGCCCCACGTCAGCACCGAATCCGACAGGGCGCGCCATCCCTCGGCGCCGAACGGGCCGGCCGCGAACAGGGCCGCGAAGCCCGGTCCTATGCCGCGCAGTTCGATGCTGGCCGCCAGCGTCATCGGCGCGAGCCCCGCGATGGTGGTGATCGTGGTCAGCAGCACCGGGCGGATGCGCTGCTCGGCGGTGCGCAGGATCGCCTCCAGCGGCGGCTGGGTGGCGGAGAACTCGCGGAAGGTGTCGATCAGCACGATGTTGTTGTTCACCACGATCCCGGCCAGCGCCACGATCCCGGTGCCGGTCATGATGATCGAGAGCGGCTGGCCGGTCACCAGCATCCCGATCAGCACTCCCGTCACCGACAGCACCACCGCGCTCAGCACCAGCGCGCTGTTGTAGAGGCTGTTGAACTGCGCCAGCAGGATCACGAACATCAGCCCGAGCGCCGCGCTGAAGGCGACCATCAGGAAGCGCTGGCTCTCCGCCTGCTCCTCCTGATCGCCCTGGAAGACCGGGCGCACCCCGTCGATCGGGTTATCCGCGAGGCCGGCGGCGAGAGCGGCGATCCGCTCGTTGGCGTTGAAGCCGGGCGCGACGTCGGCGTTCACGGTCATGAACCGCACGCCGTCGAAGCGCTGGATCTCCGCGAGCGCCGGCCGCGGCGCGACGGTCACGAAGTTGCCGATGGGCACGAGGCCGGTCGCAGTGCGGATGCGCAGCGTCTCCAGCGTCGAGAGCACGCGGTCGGATTCGGGGAAACGGACGCGGACGTCGATCTCGTCGTCGCTGTCGGCGGGGCGGATGGTGTCGATCAGCGCGCCGCGGGTGACGAGCTGCACCAGCAGCCCGGTGCCGGTGATGTCGGCCCCGAACCGGCCGGCCGCCTCGCGGTCGACCGTCACCTCCCAGTCGATGCCGGGCAGCGGGCGGGTGTCGTCGACGTTGACGAGCCCGCCGAGCGCCTCGAAGCGGGCGCGGGCCTCGGCGGCGGCGGCGCTCAGCACGTCGAGGTCGTTCGCCTCGAGCCTGAGCTGGATCGGCTTGCCCTGCTGCGGCCCGTCGCGCCGCAGCGCGAGTTCGGTGATCACGCCGGGCGTATCCGCGACGCGCCGCTCGACCTCCGCCATCACCTCGGGGCCGGGGGGCCGCCGGTTCCATGGGGCGAGTTCGATCTGGATCTGGCCGACGGCGTCCTTGGGGCCGGGCGCGCCGATGGTCTGGAGTCCGCTCGCGCCGGCGAAGGCGAAGACCGACTCGACCCCCTCGACGTCCATCACCCGCCGCTCGACCGCCGCCACCAGCCGGTCCTTCTCGGTCAGCGAGAGGTTGCCGCGCGCGCGGACGTGGACGATGGCCCGCTCGGGTTCGGTGTCGACGAAGAACTCCACGCCGTTGTTGTGCTCGGCGTAGAACGTCACCACGCCGACGACGAAGACGCCCGCGGCCGCGAGGGCCGCGAACGGGCCGACCGGATTGGTCACGATGGGCGAGAGAATGCGGCCGAACAGCGTCCGCCGCCCGGGCGCGGCGACCGGCGGCGGGCGGCGCCGGCGGCCGAAGAGGCGGCCGAGCCCCGCCGCCGCGCGGCCCGTCACCACGCCGAGCACCGGCAGGAAGACCAGCGCCACCACCAGCGAGGCGGACAGCACGAAGATCAGCGTGCGCGGCAGGTTGCCCATGAACTGCCCCGGTATGCCCGGCCAGAACAGCATCGGCAGGAAGGCGCAGAGCGTCGTCGCGGTGGAGCTGGCGATGGGCCAGAACATGCGCTTGGCCGCGCCGGCGTAGGCCTCCTCCGGCGTCGCGCCCTCCGAGAGCCGCCGGTCGGCGTATTCGCTGACCACGATGGCCCCGTCGACCAGCATGCCGACCGCGAGGATCAGGCCGAACATGACCATGTTGTTGAGCGTCAGCCCGAACACGGCCAGCGCGAGGAAGGCGAAAAGGAACGACGTCGGGATCGAGAGGCCCACCAGCGCCGCCGGCCGCGGGCCGAGGGTCGCCACCACCACCAGCATCACCAGCGCCACCGCGAGCGCGACGGCCCCTTCCAGCTGGGCCACCATGTCGGTGACCGAGCGCGACTCGTCCATCGCGTAGGTCACCGACACCGCCTCGCGCAGCGCTTCGGGCCAGAGGGCGCGGGCCGCCTCCAGCCGCGCCTTCACCTGCGCCACGGTGTCGACGATGTTCTCGCCCGTGCGCTGCTTGACCTGGAGCGCGATGGCGGGCGCGCCGTTGAACCGCGCCACGCCTGTCGCGTCCTCGAAGGTGCGGCGGATCTCGGCGATGTCGCGGAGCGTCACGACGCGGTCGCCGGACACGCGGATCGGCGTCGCGTAGATGTCGTCGGCCGTCTCGAAGTTTCCGGGCAGGCGCACCGAGAAGCGCCCGGCCGCGCCCTCCACGGCGCCGGCCGGCACCACGCGGTTGTTCGCGGAGACCACGCGCAGCAGATCCTCGGCGGTCACGTTGAAGGCTTCGAGCCGCAGCGGGTCGATCAGCACCTCGACCATCTCGTCGCGCTGGCCGGCGAGACCCACCTCGAGCACCGGCGGCAGCGCTTCGAGGTCGCGCTGCAGATCGCGGGCGAGGCGCTGGAGGGTGCGCTCGGGCGCGTCGCCGGAGAGGGCGACGACGAGGATCGGGAACTCCGAGAGGTTGATCTCGTTGATCGTCGGCTCGTTGATGTCGGCCGGCATCTCCGCGCGCGCCTCGTCGACGAGAGCGCGGACTTCGGCCTTGGTGGCGGCCTTGTCCCAGTCGAAGCCGAACTCGAGCTGCACGGAGGCGCGGCCTTCGGCGGCGACCGTCGTCATCTTGCGGACGCCTTCGAGGCCCTGGAACTTGCTCTCCAGCGGCCGCGCCAGCAGCCGCTCCGCGTCGAGGGCGGAGACGCCGGGAAGCGTCACGCCTACGGCGAGCACGGGGATGTCGATGTCCGGGCTGCCCTCCTTGGGCAGCGCGAGGTAGGCGACGACGCCGCCCGCGATGGCGAGCAGCAGCACCACCACCATCATGCGCGCCCGCGCCATGGTCCAGTCGATCACGCCCGTCATGCGGAACGCCTCATCATGGCGGCGGCGCCTGCTCGATGAGCTCGACCGTCACCGCGCGGCCGTCGTCGACGAACTCCTGACCCACGACGATCACCGTCGCGACCTCGGGCAGGCCGTCGAGCCACACGCCGTCCCGCGCGTCCGAGATGATGGCGACGGGCTGGAACCGCGCCCGCCCGTCCTCGGCGAGCCGCAGGCCGAGCCGGCCGTCACGGTCGAGCGTCAGCGCCGACTGCGGCAGGAAATGCGCGTCGCGCGGCGGCAGGGAGACGACGATCTCCGCCGTCACGCCGTCGCGCACGGCCAGGTCGGGGTTGGGCGCCGCGGCCTCGACCCGGAAAGTCCGGGTCTCGGCGTCGGCCACGCGGGCGACAAAGCGGATCGCGCCCTTGACCGTCGCCCCGCTCGACAGCCGCGCCGTGACGGGCTGACCCGGCGCGAGGCGGTCGACGGCGCGTTCGGAGGCGAAGCCGACCAGCGCGATCGGGTCGAGCGCCACCAGTTCGGCGCAGACCGCGCCGGGTTGCAGCAGGGCGCCGAGTTCGGCCGTGTCGGTCTCCAGCACGCCGTCGAAGGGGGCGGTCATCGTGAGCCGCGCCATGTCGATCTCCGCGCGGTTGACCTGCGCGCGCGCCGCCTCGCGCCGCGCCTCGCGCGTCAGCGCCTCGGTCTCGGCCGCGAAGCCGCGCTCGGAGAGGCGCACGGCGGCCTCGAAATCGAGTTCGGCCTGCCGCAGCGTCGCCTCGGCTTCGGCCAGCGCCGCCGGCCGCTCGCCGGGGTCGAGCGCGCAGAGAGGGTCGCCCGCGCGCACCATGGCGCCGGCGCGGAGCGGCTCGGACACCACCAGCCCCGCGATCTGCGCCCGCACCTCCACGCGACGGTCCGCCTCCGTCCGCCCGCGCAGCACCAGCCGGTCCTCGAACGGCGCCGCCCGGCTCTCGACGGCGACGACGCGCGCCGGCGCGCGCTCGACCTCCGCGCCTGCGGCCGGCGCGGCGAGGAGGGCCGCGAGGGCGACCGACGACAGGGCGAAGAACTTGCGCATCGGGCGACGCTCCCTCATGTCGCCGGGATATGGGCGGGCGCGCGCCGTGGTCGAGATCGGCGTCCGCGCCGCGCGGCGCAAGGGCCCTGCGGAGGTTGACGCACGATCCGTCAGCCGGTTGGTACATTAGAGCGCGTCGGCCCGGCGGTCCATGGCGGCGCCATGCGGCGTGAGCGTCAGGCTTGGCGCGGGTCGGCCCCGGCGATAGGGTCGCCCCGCTTCGCGCGAGAGGGTTCAATGAGCGACGCCGACAGCTTCATCCAGGAAGTCTCCGAGGAGGTGCGGCGCGACCGCCTGTTCCGCCTGTGGCGCCGCTACGCGCCGTTCGTGATCGGGGCCGTCGTGGCCGCCGTGGCGCTGACGGCGTTTCTCGAATGGCGCAAGCACGCGGCCGAGCAGGCGGCGCGCGCCGCCGGGGCCACGCTGATCGCCGCCGCGGAGGCCGCGGACCCGATGCGCCGCGCCGAGGACATGCTGCTGTCGATCGACGCCCTCTCGGGGGGCGCGGCGGCGCTCGCAACTCTGCGCGCCGCCGGCGCGCTGGCTGAGGCGGGCGAAGCAAGCGAGGCCGCGGCGCTCTACGAGACGGTGGCCGCCGACCGGGCGGCCCGCGGGCCGATCGCCGACTTCGCCGCCTTCCGGGCCGCCGCCCTGCGCGCCGCCGACGCCGACCCCGGGGCGGCCATCGAAGCGCTGGCCCCGCTCGCCGGGCCCGACGCGCCGTTCAGGCTGCTGGCGCTCGAGGCGATCGCCGCCGCCCGGCTCGCGGCCGGCGACCCGGCCGGGGCGCGCGCCGATCTCGAAACGGTGCTGGCCGATCCCGGCGCGACCGAAGGCATGCGCCTGCGCGCCGCCGAGCTTATCGCCGCCATCGGGGCGCCCGAGGCGGAGGGCTGAGCCGATGCGCCGCGCGCCGATCCTCGCCCTGATGCTCGCCGTCGCGGGATGTGGGCTGTTCGACGATTCGGCGCCGCCCCTGCCGGGCGAGCGCATCCCGATCCGCCAGGCCGCGCCCGAGCGGCTCGCGCCCCCGGACGTCGCGCAGCAGGTGGCCGCCCTCGGGCCGCCGACGCGCAACGCCGACTGGGCGCAGCGCAACGCCGTCCCGACCCGCGCGCCGGGGCACCTGACGGGGCCCGCAGGCTTTTCCGAGGCGTGGCGCGTCGACGCGGGCGGCGGGGCGAGCGGCGCGGCGCGGATCACGTCGGGGCCGGTGGTCTCGGGCGGTCGGGTGTTCACGCTCGACGCGGCGTCCACCGTCTCGGCCTTCGACGCGGCGAGCGGGGCGCGGCTCTGGCGCCAGTCGCTGACGCCGGAAGGCGAGAGCGCCCGCAGCGGCTTCGGCGGCGGGCTCGCGGTCGCCGAGGGGCGCGTGATCGCGAGCACCGGCTTCGGCGAGGCGCTGGCGCTGTCGGTCTCCGACGGCTCGATCCTCTGGCGCCGCCGTCTCGGCGCGCCGTCGCGGGCCGCGCCCGCCGTCGAAGGCGGTCTCGCCGTCGTGGTGACGCGGGACGACACGGCGTTCGGGCTCGACGTCGCGAGCGGCGACGTCCGCTGGCGGGCGGTCGGGACGGTCGGCGGGGCGGGGGTGCTCGGCGGGGCGAGCCCGGCGATGGGCGGCGGTCTCGCCATCCTGCCCTTCGCCTCGGGCGAACTGGTGGCCGTCTCGGCGGCCAACGGCCGGCGCGTCTGGGCCGACGCGCTCGGCGGCGGGCGGCGCAGCCTCGCCCGCGCCGCCATCGCCGACGTGTCGGGCGACCCGGTGATCGCGGGCTTCGGCGTGTTCGCGTCGAGCCACAGCGGCGTTCTGGTCGCCATCGACGCCCGCAGCGGGCGGCGCGGCTGGGCGCGCGAGATCGGCACCACCTCGCCGGTCTGGCCGGTCGGCGCGACGCTGTTTCTGATCGACGACACCGGCCGCCTGATGCGGCTCGCCGCCGGCACCGGAGAGACGCTCTGGGTCACCGAGCTGCCGGCCTATCGCGACCCTGCGCGTCGCCGCGGCGTGATCACCTACGCGGGCCCGGTCGTGGCCTCGGATCGCGTGTGGGTGACGTCGAGCGCGGGCGAACTGCTGGCCTTCAACCCCGCGACCGGCGAGCCGCTCGGCTCGGCCCCCATTCCCGGCGGCTCGATCACCGGGCCGGTGGTGGCGAACGGCGTGCTTTACGTGCTGTCGGACCGCGGGACGCTGCACGCCTTCCGCTGAGCGCGGCGTTTTCTGGACGGGCCGGCCGTTTCGGCGTATCCGCGGGCCATGTCCTTCACGCTCGCCATCGTCGGCCGGCCCAACGTCGGCAAGTCCACCCTGTTCAACCGGCTGGTGGGCAAGCGCCTTGCGCTGGTCGACGACCAGCCGGGCGTCACGCGGGACTTGCGCGAAGGCGACGCGCGGCTCGGCGACCTGTCGTTCATCGCCGTCGACACCGCCGGGCTTGAGGAGGCCGACGCCGGGTCGCTGCAGGGGCGGATGCGCAAGCTGACCGAGCGCGCCGTCGAGGAGGCGGACGTCACCCTGTTCGTGATCGACGCCCGCGCCGGCGTGACGCCGCAGGACGAGGTCTTCGCGGACATCCTGCGCCGGCGCGGCGGGCGGGTGATCCTCGCCGCCAACAAGGCCGAAGGGCGCATGGGCGTCTCCGGCGCCATGGAGGCGTGGCGGCTCGGCCTCGGCGAGCCGATCCCGGTCTCGGCCGAGCACGGCGAAGGCATGGACGACCTCTATCAGGCGCTGCGCCCCATCGCCGACGCCTTCGCCGAGCGCGAGGCGGCGGTCGAGGCCGCGCGCGACGCCGACGACCCGGCGCGGGCGATCCAGATCGCCGTGGTGGGGCGGCCGAACGCTGGCAAGTCCACCCTGGTCAACGCCATCCTCGGCGAGGATCGCCTGCTGACCGGCCCCGAAGCCGGCATCACCCGCGACGCCATCGGCCTCGACATCGACTGGGGCGGGCGACGGTTCCGCGTTTTCGACACGGCGGGGATGCGCAAGAAGGCGAAGGTGCAAGGCAAGCTCGAAAAGCTCTCGGTCGGCGACGGCCTGCGCGCCGTGCGCTTCGCCGAAGTGGTGATCGTGCTGCTCGACGCCGCGATACCGTTCGAGACGCAGGACCTGCGAATCGCCGATCTCGCCGAACGGGAAGGGCGCGCCGTGGTGGTGGCGGTCAACAAGTGGGACCTGGAGCCCGACAAGCAGGCCAAGCTGAAGGAGCTGCGGGAGGCGTTCGACCGGCTGCTGCCGCAACTGCGCGGCGCGCCGCTCGTCACCGTCTCGGCGGTCACGGGCAGGGGGCTCGACCGCCTGCGCGAGGCGGTGCTGACGGTCCACGCGACATGGAACCGCCGCGTGCCGACGGCCAAGCTCAACCGCTGGCTCGCGGGCCACGTGGAGGCGCATCCGCCGCCGGCGCCGTCGGGCCGGCGCATCCGGCTGCGCTACATGACGCAGGCGAAGGCGCGGCCGCCGACCTTCGTGGTGTTCTGCTCGCGCCCCGAGGACCTGCCCGAGAGCTACACGCGCTATCTGGTGAACGGCCTGCGCCGCGACTTCGGGCTCGACGGCACGCCGATCCGCGTGATGCTGCGCAAACCCGACAACCCCTACGCCGAGGACTGAGGCCCCCGGGTCAGGGCGGGGTCCAGAAGCGGCGCCGCTCGGACGCGCCGCAGTCGGTCGTTCCGGCCTGCGCGCGCATCACGGTCGGCGGCGGCGAGAGGCCGGCGATCTCCAGAATCATCTTGCGCTTGATCGCGGCGCGCATGTCCGCGCGGTTGTAGACGGGGATGGAGAAGGCGCCGGGCCCGCCGATCACGCAGTCGGCGTAGTAGTCGTCGAGGCTTCCCGCCATCGCCGTCGGCCGGATCATCAGGGGGAGGCCGTTGATCGTGACGCCGGTCGCCAGCGCGTCGTCGCGCGCGTCGAGCACGGGCCGCCCGCGGTTGTTCGGCCCGTCGCCGGAGATGTCGATCACCCGGCGCCAGCCCTCGAAGCCGTTGGTCGCGAGCATCTCGACGGCCGTGTCGAGCGCGCCCGAGATCGACGTGCCGCGGATGGTGCCGAGCGGCGCTTCGGCGAGTTCGCCGGCGAAGTCCAGCAGCGCCTCGCGCGAATCGATCAGCGTCCAGTCTACGGGCACGCGGGTTTCGCCTTCGCCCGACCATTCGAGATAGACCACGGCTATGCGCTGGTGCGCGCCGCGCTGAACGGCGGCCCACACCTCGTCGCTGCGCAGCGCGTCGACGTAGCCGTCGCGCTGCACCTCCTGCTCCTCCCGGTCCATCGAACCCGAGACGTCGACGGCGAGCACCAGCTCGAGATCGACGTCGATCGCGGCGGCCGCGCCGGCGACGGCGATCAAGGATGCGGCGAGGAAACATCTCATGAGAGGCGAGTATGCGCCGATGCGCTCAACCGGAAAGGGCGGCGTTCGCGAAAAAGTCGCGGGGCCGTCGCACGGCTGTTTCCGTCATGGTAAAAAGTCGAGCGGGAGAAACGCGATGGCCCATGCGCCGCTGCTCGACGTTGAAGACCTGACGGTGGCCTTCGGGGCGCAGCGCGTCGTCGACGGCGTGTCTTTCGCGGTGCGCCGGGGCGAGACGCTGGCCGTGGTCGGCGAATCGGGCTCGGGCAAGACGCTGACCGGGCGCGCCCTGCTCGGCATTCTGCCGCGGGGGGCGCGCGTCGAGGCCGGGCGGGCTGTGCTGGCGGACGATCGGGGCGCGGTGGACCTGCTCGCCCTCTCCGAGCGCGCCCTGCGCCGGGTGCGCGGCGACCGCGTCGCGATGATCTTCCAGGAGCCGATGAGCGCGCTGTCGCCGCTGCACACCGTCGGCGCGCAGGTGATGGAGGGATTGACGCTCCACAGCGCGCTCCGCGGCGCGGCGGCGCGGGCGCGGTGTCTCGAAACCTTCGCCGAGGTGGGCTTCCCCGACCCCCTGCGCGCCTTCGCCGCCTACCCGTTCCAGCTTTCCGGCGGCCTGCGCCAGCGGGCGATGATCGCCATGGCCATGGTCTGCCGGCCGTCGCTGATGATCGCCGACGAACCGACCACGGCGCTCGACGTCACCACCCAGGCGACGGTGCTCGATCTCGTGCGGCGGCTGCAGGGCGAGACCGGCATGGCCGTGATGCTGATCACCCACGATCTCGGCGTCGTGGCGAACGTCGCCGACACGGTGGCGGTGCTGCGCAAGGGGCGGCTCGTCGAATCGGGGCCGGTCTCGGCGGTGATCGGCGCGCCCGGCCACCCCTACACCCGCCGCCTGATCGACGCCGCCCCGATCGCGCCGATCTGCCTGTCGGCGGCGCCGGCCGGCAACGACGCGATCATCACCATCCGCAACCTTTCCAAGACCTACCCCGGCCGGTCGCTCGGCTACGGCCGCGCCGCGCCCCCGGTGAAGGCGGTCGCCGACGTGGCGCTGACGCTTGCGCGCGGGCGGACGCTCGCGGTCGTCGGCGAATCGGGCTCGGGCAAGTCCACCGTCGCGAAACTGCTGCTGCGCGCCGAGGCGCCCGACCCCGGCGCGACGATCCTGTTCCGCGGCCGCGACGGGCGCGAGGAGGACGTCACCCGGCTTGAAGGCGCGGCGCTGAAGCGCTTCCGCCGCCGCGCGCAGATGGTGTTCCAGGACCCTTTCGCCGCGCTCAGCCCGCGGATGAACCTGCGCGACATCCTGACCGAGCCGCTGCGCGTCCACGGCGTCGGCACGCCCGCCGAGCAGCGGGACCGGGCGGCGGGCCTCATGGAGCGCGTCGGGCTGTCGGCCGACCACCTGCAGCGCTATCCCCACGCCTTCTCCGGCGGCCAGCGCCAGCGCATCGCCATCGCCCGGGCGCTGGCGCTCGATCCGGAGCTGCTGGTCTGCGACGAGCCGACCTCGGCGCTCGACGTCAGCGTGCAGGCGCAGGTGCTCGACCTGCTGCGCGAGATCCAGGCGGAGCGCGGTCTCTCCTATTTCTTCATCAGCCACGATCTCGCCGTGGTCGCGACGCTGGCCGATCAGGTGGCGGTGATGCGGCGCGGGCGCGTCATCGAGGCGGCGCCGACGGCGCGCCTGTTCGCGGCGCCCGTCCATCCCTACACCCGCGCGCTGCTGGCGGCCTCGCCGGAGCCCGACCTCGACCGCAAGCTCGACCTGCGGCTGGTCGCCCAAGGGGCGGGCGACCCCGAGACGTGGCCCGAACCCTTCGGCTATCGTGACGACGCGGCGCCGCCGCTCCGGGAGATCGACCCCGGCCACTTCGTGAGATGCGCCGCATGATCCGACTGCTCGCGGCCGCCCTCGGCCTGCTGATCGCGCTCCCCGCCGCGGCGCTCGACCTGCAGGAGACGCCGTCGCTCGCGGCCCTTGTCGAGAGCGGCGCGCTGCCGCCTGTCGCCGAGCGCGCGCCCGCGGCCCCGCTCGTCGTCGACCTCGCCGGGCGCGGACGCGAGATCGGCCGGCACGGCGGCGAGATCCGCACGCTGATCGGGCGCGCCCGCGACGTGCGGATGGCGGTGGTCTACGGCTACGCCCGGCTGGTGGGCTACGACGCCGACTTCACGCTGGTTCCCGACATCCTCGAAAGTCTCGACGTGGAGGAAGGCCGGCGGTTCACCCTGCGCCTGCGCCCCGGCCACCGGTGGTCGGACGGCCATCCCTTCACCGCCGAGGACTTCCGCTACTGGTGGGAGGACGTGGCGAACAACCCCGAGCTCTCCCCCGCCGGCCCGCCCTCGCTCATGCTGGTGGACGGCGCGCCGCCGGTCTTCACGATCATCGACGAGACGACCGTCCGCTACGAATGGCCCGCCCCGAACCCGCAGTTCCTGCCGGCGCTCGCCGCCGCGCGCCCGCCCTTCATCTATCGCCCCGCGCACCACCTGAAACAGTTCCACGCGGCCCACGCCGAGCCCGATGCGCTCGCGGCGCGGGTGGCGGCGTCCGGCGAGCGCGGCTGGGCGCCGATGCACAACCGCCGCGACGCGATGTACGACTTCGACGATCCGGCGCTGCCGACGCTCCAGCCGTGGCGCCAGACGTCGGCGCGCAACGGCCAGCGCTACATCCTGCAGCGCAACCCGTTCTACCACCGCGTCGACCCCGAGGGCCGGCAGCTTCCTTACGTCGACCGCATCGAGATGACGGTGGCGGCGCCCGGCCTGATCCCGGCGCGCGTGAACCGGGGCGAAGTGGACCTGCAGGTGCGCGGCCTCTCGTTCTCCGACGGCGCCGTGCTGAAGCGGGGCGAGGCGGCCGGGGGCTACGTCACGTATCTCTGGACGTCGGGCTACGGTTCGGAGATCGCGCTCTATCCGTCGCTGACCGTGCGCGACCCAGCCTACCGCGCCCTGTTTCGCGACGTGCGGTTCCGGCGGGCGCTCAGCCTCGGCATCAACCGCCGGGCGATCAACCGCTCGCTGTTCTTCGGTCTCGCGGAGCCCGTTCAGATGGCGGCGCTGCCGCAAAGCCCGTTCTTCGACGAGGACCACGCCGGCGCCTGGGCCCATCACGACCCGGCGCAGGCCAACGCCCTGCTCGACGAGATCGTACCGGACCGCGGCCGCGACGGGTTCCGACGCCTCCCCGACGGCCGGCTGCTGGAGATCGTCGCCGAGACGGCGGGCGAGCGCCGCGAGGAGATCGACGCGCTGGAGCTGATCGCCGAGATGTGGCGCGAGATCGGCGTCCGGCTGATCTTCCGCCCCCTCGACCGCGACATCCTGCGCAACCGCGCCTTCGCGGGCGAGGCGATGATGCCGGTCTGGTTCGGCTGGAACCGCGGCGTGCCGACCCCCGAAGCGCCGCCGACCGAACTGGCGCCGGTCGATCAGAGCGTCTTTTCGTGGCCCCACTGGGGCCAGCACCACCAGACGGCGGGCGCGGCGGGCGAGCCCGTCGACCTGCCCGAGGCCGAGCGCCTGATGGCCCTTTTCGCCGACTGGAGCCGCGCCGCGACTCCCGCGGCGCAGGCCGCGGCGGTGGCCGAGATGCTCGCCATCCACGCCGATCAGGTCTTCGCCATCGGCCTCGTCTCGGCCGCGCCGCAGCCGATCGCGGTGTCCCGCCGCCTGCGGAACTTTCCCGAGCGCGCCGTTTTCGCGTGGGACCCCGGCGCGCATCTCGGCGTGCACCGCATCGACGAACTGTTCTACGCGGACGCGCCATGACCCGCGCGCGCCTGCCGGAGATCGCCGGCTTCGCCCTGCTGGCGCTGGGCCTCGGCGCCTTCGCAACCGCGGCGGTCCCGCCGACGCCGGGGGTCGCGGCCTGCGTGGCGGGTCTCGTCGCGCTGCGGCGGTCGGCGGCGCCGCTGACCCGCTACGTCGCGAACCGCTGCCTGACGATGCTCGGCGCCCTGCTCGTCATCTCGGCGCTGGTCTTCGCGATCATCGACCTGCCGCCGGGCGACTACCTCTCGAACCTGATCGCCGAGCTGCGCGCCACGGGGCAGGCCTCCAGCGTCGCGCAGGCCGAGTTCCTGATGCGCGAATACGCGCTCGACCGCCCGCTGGTCGAGCGCTATGCGATCTGGATGGGCTTCTGGCCGGGCCCGCACGGCTTCTCCGGCATCCTGCAGGGCGACTTCGGCCGAAGCTTCGAGCTCGACCGGCCGGTCGCCGACGTGGTGCGGGAGGGGATGGCCTTCACCATCGGGCTCAACCTCGCCGTGGTGGTGTTCGTCTACCTGACCGCCCTGCCGCTCGGCGCGATCTCGGCGGTGAAGGCGAACACCTGGGTGGATTACCTCGCCGCCCTCGTCGGCTACATCGGCCTCGCCACGCCCAACTTCCTGCTCGCGCTGGTGCTGATGTACTACGGCAACGTGGCGGTGGGCCTGCCGATCGGCGGCGGCATGGCGCGCGAGTTCATCGGAGAGCCGATGAGCTGGGCCAAGTTCGGCTCCATCGCGCTGCACATGGTGGCGCCCGTCATCGTGATCGGCACCGCGGGCATGGCGGCGATGATGCGCCGGCTGCGCGCCAACCTGCTCGACGAACTCGGCAAGCCCTACGTCGTCACGGCGCGGGCCAAGGGCGTGGCGCCGGCGACGACGGTGATCCGCTATCCGCTGCGCATGGCGCTGAACCCGTTCGTCGCCGACATCGGCAACCTGCTGCCGCAACTCGTGTCGGGCTCGGTGCTGGTCTCGGTGGTGATGAGCCTGCCGACCATCGGCCCGACGCTGCTCGCGGCGCTGCGCAGCCAGGATCTGTTCCTCTCCGGCTTCATCCTGCTCTTCGTCTCGGCGCTGACGCTGGTGGGGATGCTGATCTCCGACCTGCTGCTCGCCGTCATCGATCCGCGCATCAGGCTCGCGACATGAAGGCCGACCCGGACGCGCACTACGTCTCCGACGAGCCCTACGATCCGGCGGCGGATCTCAAGGCGCTCGACCGCGCCGACCTCGACGCGTCGACGTGGCGGCTCATCCTGCGCCGGTTCAACCGCCATCGCCTCGCCGTGGTCTCGGGCTGGTTCCTGCTCGCGATCTATCTCGCGCTGCCCTTCATCGGCTTTCTCGCGCCCTACGGCGCGACCGACCGCGACGACGAGCGCATCTTCGCCGCGCCCCAGGCCGTGCGGCTGCTCCACGAAGGCCGCTTCGTCGGCCCCTTCGTCTACCCCCGCGTCGAGACCTTCGACATGGGCGCCTTCCGCATGGTCTCCGAGGAGGACCGGACGCGGCCGCAGCCGCTGCGGTTCTTCACGACCTGCGGCGCGCCGCACCGCTTCCTCGGGCTTGTGGAGACGTCGTTCCGGGTGATCTGCCCGCCCGAGGGCGGGTCGTTCAACCTGCTCGGCGCCGACCGGCTCGGCCGCGACATCCACAGCCGAATCATGTGGGGGGCGCAGATCTCGCTGACGGTGGGGCTGATCGGCGTGGCGGTCAGCTTCGCCATCGGGCTCGTGCTCGGCGGCGTCGCGGGCTACTTCGGCGGCCTGACCGACGCCGCCGTCAGCCGCGCCATCGAGGTGGTGCGCTCGCTGCCCGAACTGCCGATCTGGCTCGCGCTCTCCGCCGCCATTCCGCCCGGCTGGGGGCCGGTGACGGTGTTCTTCATGATCTCGATCATCCTCGGCGTGCTCGACTGGCCGGGCCTCGCCCGCGCCGTGCGCTCGAAGTTCCTCGCGCTCCGCGAGGAGGACTACGTGCGCGCCGCCGAACTGATGGGGGCCTCGCCGAAGCGGATCATCGCCGTCCACATGATGCCGAACTTCATGAGTCATCTGGTGGCCTCATGCACGCTGGCGGTGCCGTCGATGATCCTCGGCGAGACCGCGCTTTCCTTCCTCGGCCTCGGCATCCGGGCGCCCGCCGTCTCGTGGGGACTGATGCTGAACGACGCGCTCGACCTGACGGCGGTCGAGATCTACCCGTGGCTCCTCGCGCCGCTGGCGCCGGTGATGATGGTGGTGCTGGCCTACAGCTTCCTCGGCGACGGGCTGCGCGACGCCCTCGACCCCTATTCCTGAGCGCCGAGCAGCAGCCGGGCGCCGGTCTCGACGCCCGAGAGATCGACGGCGGCCCGACCTCCGCGCCCCCGCGCCGCCGCGCGCTCGACGGCGGCGGCGAGCGTCTCCGGCGTCAGGGCGTCCTCCGCCAGCGTCTCGAATTGCGCCAGGCCGGCGAACGCTTCCGCGCGCAGCCGCTGCTCGCGCTCGGCGCCGTCGAGGGGGACAAGCACCGCCGGGGTTCCCGCTTGCAATAGGTCGACGGCGGTGTTGTAGCCGAACCGGCTGACCGAGACCGCCGCCGCGCCGAGCCGCGCGCGATAATCGGCGGCCGCCGGCTCCACGACCCCGTTCGGCCCGGCCTCGGCCTGCATCCGCGCGGCCGCCGCCGCCGCGTCCGCCCCGCCGAGCCGCAGCCGCCACGGCCGGTTGACGAGCCGCGCCGCCCCCAGCGCCGCGCGCATGAGGCCGCGCCCCAGCGCGCCGCCGCCTTCGGCGACCAGCACCTCCGCCGGATCGCCCGCCGGCGCCGGCGGGGGCGCTGCGACGTAACCCGTAAAGCGCAGCAGATCGGCGATCTCCGCCGCGCCCGGCCAGCCGAGGGCGAAGGGCGCGAGGCGGGGGTCGCCGTGGACCAGAACGGCGTCGAACCAGCGCCTGAGCCGCCCGTGCGCCTCGGCGACGCGCGCAGGCTTGCGGGGCGGCTCGGGGATGTCGCGCACGGAACAGACCACGCGCGCGCCGCGCGCCCGCGCGGCTTGGGCCGCCGCTTCGAACTCGGCGGCGAGGCCGCGCCGGCCGAACGGAAAAAGCTCGGTGACCAGGACGTCCGGCGCGAAGGCCGCCATCGCCTCGGCGATGCGCGCGCCGCGCGCCGCCATCCACGCCGCGTCGGCCGCTGTTCCGTCAGGCGTCAGCAGGCGCCGATAGTCGAACCCCGCCACCGCCAGCGGCGGCGCTTGCACGAGCGTCGCGCGCGACGGCGGAAGATGGGCGAGCGGCCGCCCGCCGCTGACCACCAGCGCCGCGCCGCCCGCCGCGATCACCCCGTCGGCCAGCGCCAGCGTCCGCGTGAGATGCCCCGAGCCGGCGAGGTGGGTGACGAGGAAAAGGACCCGCGTCATCGCGCGATCAGCCGCACCGGTTCGGCGGGCGCGACGGGGCGCCCCTCGCGCGTCAACGCAAGCGGGCAGAGCCGCCCGCGCTTGATCGCGAAGGGCTCGGGCGCGTCGTAGCGCCAGCCGTGAGCCTCGGCGAGGATCACCCGCATCAGCCCGCGGTGGAGGACCAGCGCCGTCGCGCGGCCGTCCGCCGCGATCTCCGCCAGCAGCGGCGCGACGCGCGCCCAGCCGTCGGCCGGGCTCTCGCCGCCAGGGGGGCGGCGCGTCCAGCCCCAGCGCTCCATGGGAACGAAGCCCGAGGCCGGATCGGCGAGCAGGTCGCGCGGGCGCAGCCCTTCCCACGCCCCCCAGTCGAGTTCGACGAGGCGCGCGTCGGTCTCGACCGCAGGCCAGAGCGCGCGCGCCGTCTCCTGCGCGCGCGAGAGCGGAGAGGCGACGACGCGCGCCCGGTCCCACGGCGGCGGGGGCGCCAGGGCGGCGAGGGTGGCGCGGGCCTCCGCCGTCAGCGGCCGGTCCACGCGGCCCTGAAGACGCCCCTCGCCGTTCCAGTCGGTCGGGAAGTGGCGCAGCAGAGCGAGAGGCGTCATCCCGCGCCCGTCGGCGGCGCCAGCGGCCCGAGCGCCGCGCGCAGCCGCGCCGCCGCGGCC
>RECW01000186.1 GCA_007693835.1 Paracoccaceae bacterium
GGCTGCGGCGCGGCGCGAGACTGCGGCGCTCGGCCTCCGGCTCGCGCGGGCCGGCGCGGCGCAGCTTGTCTCGGCGCGCGAGCGCTGGGGCCGCGCCGCGCGGCTGCTCGAATCGCTCAGCTACGCACGGACGCTCGCCCGCGGCTTCGCCGTCGTGCGGACGGACGGCGCGGTCGCCACCCGCGCCGCGCAGATCGCGCCCGGCGCGACGCTCGACATCGCCTTCGCCGACGGCTCGGTGAAGGCGACGGCCGCCGGCCCGCGGCGGCCCGGACCCGAAACGAAGCCGCCAGCGAAGGGCGAACAGGGCTCCCTGTTCTAGCCTCACGGCCGCGCCTAGACTGGGTCGAACGAGAAGGAGGCCGGCCATGGGCTACGAGACCATCGTCTACGACGTGTCGGACGGCGTCGCGCGGATCACGCTGAACCGGCCCGAGAAGATGAATTGCCTCAGCGGCCTGATGCGGCGCGAACTGCTCCATGCGCTGCGCCGCGCGCCGGAAGACGCGCGCGCGGCGATCCTGACGGGCGCGGGGCGGGGCTTCTGCTCGGGGCAGGACCTCGGCGACGCCAGGTCCGTGGCCGACCTCGACCTCGAAGGCGTGCTGCGGGACGAATACGAGCCGCTGCTGCGCGCGCTGGCCGAAGCGCCGATCCCGACGATCTGCGCGGTGAACGGCGCGGCGGCGGGGGCCGGGGCCAACCTCGCGCTGGCCGCGGACATCGTGATCGCGGCGCGGTCGGCCGTCTTCATCGAGGCCTTCGCGCGCATCGGGCTGATCCCGGACGCCGGCGGCACCTACTGGCTGCCCCGCATGGTGGGCCTGCCGAGGGCGATGGGGATGTGCCTGCTGGCCGAGACGATTCCTGCGGAGAGGGCGGCGCAGTGGGGCCTGATCTGGGAGATGACCGAGGACGGCGCGCTGCTCGCGCGCGCCGAGGCGCTTGCGCGCACGCTCGCCGACGGGCCGACCGCCGCCCACGCCCGCGCCAAGCAGGCGCTGCGCGCGAGCCTCTCCAACGACCTCGACGCGCAGCTGTCGCTGGAGGCGAAGCTGCAGGGCGAGGCCGGCAAGACGCGGGACTTCCTCGAAGGCGTGATGGCCTTCCTCGAAAAGCGCCCCGCGCGGTTCGAAGGGCGATGAGGCGGCCGTGAGCCTCGCCGCACGCGTCGCCGCCGCGCCGCGCCCCTTCGACGCCGCGAAGGGCCGCGAAGCCGCTGATTCTCTGGGCGCAACCGGACTTTGGCGCGACCTGATCGAAGGGACCGCCGGCTCGAGCCCGTATCTCGCGCGGCTGATCGCGCAGGAGCGGGACTGGCTCGCCGAGGCGGAGGCCAGCGCGCCGGAGGACAGCTTCGCCGCGATCCTCGCCGACGTCGCGGCGGCCGAAAGCCAGAAGGAGACGGCGGTCCGCCTGCGCCGCGCCAAACGCCGCGCCGCGCTGCTGATCGGCCTGGCGGATCTCGGCGGCGTCTGGGACCTGCAGGCCGTGACCGGCGCGCTGTCGCACTTCGCCGACGCCGCCCTCGCCGCCGCCGCCGACGCGGCGATGGCCGCCGAGACCTCCGGCCCGCTCGCCGGGCTCGGCGCGGCCGACGCCGGGCTGATCGTGATCGCCATGGGCAAGCTCGGCGCGCGGGAGCTGAACTACTCCTCCGACATCGACCTCATCTGCCTGTTCGACAACGCGCGGTGGGAGGACGCCTATCAGGAGGCCAAGGCCCGCTTCATCCAGGTGGTGCGGCGGGTGGTGAAGCTGATGGGGGAGATGACGGCCGAGGGCTACGTCTTCCGCACCGACCTGCGCCTGCGCCCCAACCCCGCAACCACGCCGGTCTGCATCGCGACCGAAGCGGCCGAGCACTACTACGAAAGCGTCGGCCGGACATGGGAGCGCGCCGCCTTCATCAAGGCGCGCGCGGCGGCGGGCGACCGGGCGGCGGGCGCCCGGTTCCTCGAGGCGCTGACGCCCTTCGTCTACCGCCGCCACCTCGACTTCGCGGCGATCGAGGACGCCCACGACATGCGGCTGAAGATCCGCGCCCACAAGGGCCAGGGCGCGCAGTTCCGCATCGCCGGCCACGACGTGAAGCTGGGCCTTGGCGGCATCCGCGAGATCGAGTTCTTCGCCCAGACCCAGCAGCTCGTGCGCGGCGGGCGCGACGCCTCGCTCCGCGACCCGACCACGAGGGGCGCGCTGCGGGCGCTGGAGGCGGCGGGCGTCGTCGACGCGGCCAGTCGCGAAACCCTCGACGCGGCCTATGTCGCCCACCGGACGCTCGAACACCGGCTGCAGATGATCGAGGACGCGCAGACCCAGACCATCCCGACGGCGGAGACGGCCCGGGCGCGCATCGCCGCGCTCGGCGGCTGGCCCGACCGCGACGCGTTCGAGCGGGAGGTGGAGGCGCGCTGCCTCGAAGTCCGCGCCGTCTGCGACCGGTTCTTCAGGCCCGAGGCGCTCGGGCCGCAGAGCGACGGCCCCGAAGACCTCGCGGCCCTCGGCTTCGCCCGGCCGGAGCAGGCGGCGGCGCTGATGGAGGGCTGGATGTCGGGCCGCGTCGCCGCCACCCGCGGCGAGCGCGCGCGGCGGCGCTTCCGGGCGCTGGCGCCGACGCTCGTCGCGAAGCTCGGCGAGGCGGCGAGCCCGGACGAGGCGATCATGGCTTTCGACCGGTTCCTGTCGGGGTTGCCGGCCGGCGTGCAGTTCTTCGCGCTCTGCGAGGCGAACCCGCAGCTTATGGACCTTCTCGCGGAGATCTGCGCCGCGGCGCCGCGGCTCGCGACCTATCTCGGCCGCCACGCAGGGGTGCTCGACGCCGTGCTCGACCGCGCGTTCTTCGAGCCGTTGCCGGACGCGCGCGCCCTGACGCAGGACCTCGCCGCGGCGCTGGCGCAGGCCGAGGACTACGAGCGCGCCCTCGACGTGGCGCGGCGGTGGGCGAAGGAGAAGACGTTCCGCGCCGGCGTTCAGGTGCTCCGCGGCGTCGCGGAGGCGCACGAGGCGGGGCGCGCCTTCTCCGCCGTGGCGGAGGCCTGCCTCGCCGCGCTCTACCCGGTGGTCGTCGCCGAGTTCGCGCGCCGCCACGGCGCGCCGCCGGGCGGGGGCGCGGCGGTGGTCGCGATGGGCAAGCTCGGCAGCCGCGAGATGACGGCGACCTCCGATCTCGATCTGCTCGTGATCTGCGACACGGAGGCGGAGGACGAGTCGGCCGGCCCGAAGCCGCTGCCCGCGACGGTCTACTACGCGCGGCTCACCCAGGCGCTGATCGCGGCGCTGACGGCGCCGACCGCCGAAGGCGCGCTCTACGCCGTCGACATGCGGCTCAGGCCCTCGGGCCGCAAGGGTCCGGTCGCGACGCGCCTCGCCGCCTTCCGCCGCTACCAGCGGGAGGAGGCGTGGACCTGGGAGCATCTGGCGCTGACCCGCGCGCGCACGGTCGCCGGCGACGCCGCGGCGCGGGAGGCGACCGAAGCGGCGCTCGCCGAGGCGCTCGCCGCGCCCCGGGACGCACGGAAGACGCTGGCCGACGTCGCCGACATGCGCGCCCGGGTGGCCGACGCCCACCGCGCCGAGCGCGACGACCCCTGGGCGCTCAAGCACGCGCGCGGCGGGCTCATGGACGTCGAGTTCGCCGCGCAGGCCGGTCTGCTCGTGACCGGCGTCGTCGGCGCGCGAGCGCCGCGCGCGGCGCTCGGGCTGCTCGCCGAGGCGGGGTGGCTGCCGGAGGCTGACGCGGAGGCGCTGCGCGCGGCGCACGACCTGATGATGGCGCTGCAGCATGTCGAGCGCGTGGCGCTCGACCGTCCGTTCGACCCCGAGACGGCGGGGCCGGGCCTGCGCGCCGCCATGGCGCGGGCGGGCGGCGCCGCGGACTTCGACGCCCTCTCCGAGAAGCTGCATACCGCGCAGGCGCGCGCGGCGGAGGCGGTCGACCGCGCGCTGGCCCCGCGGCGATGAGCCTCCCGATCGTCCACCACCCCGACTACGTGGCCGCGCTGAAACCCGGCCACCGCTTCCCGATGTCGAAATACGGCTGTCTGCGCGTGGCGCTGGAGGCGCGGGGCCTGATGAAGCCCGGCGGCTGGCTGGCTCCCGCGCCGGCGGGACCCGGCGCGCTGACGCTCGCCCACGACCCGGCCTACGTCGACCGCGCCCTCGGGCTGACGCTGACGGCCGCCGAGACGCGGCGGATCGGCCTGCCGGCGACGGCGCAGGTTGTGCGCCGCGCGCGCCTCGCCGCTGCGGGGACGACGCTCGCGGCGCGGCTCGCGCTCGACACAGGCGTCGCGGCGAACGGGGCCGGCGGGTCGCACCACGCAGGGCCGGAGGGCGGCGCGGGGTATTGCGTCTTCAACGACGTCGGCGTGGCGGCGGCGACGCTGCTCGCCGAGGGCCGCGTCGGCCGCGTGCTGGTGATCGACGCCGACGTGCATCAGGGCGACGGCACGGCGCGGCTGTTCGCGGCCGACCCGCGGGTCTTCACGGTGTCGATCCACGCGGCGCGGAACTATCCGGCGGAGAAGGCGGCCTCCGACCTCGACGTGGCGCTGCCCGACGGCGCCGACGACGCGGCCTATCTCGCCGCCCTCGCCCCGGCGCTCGACGCGGCCTTCGCCGCCGCCCGGCCCGACCTCGTGTTCTACAACGCCGGCGTCGACGTCCACCGGGACGACCGGCTCGGGCGCCTCGCCCTGACCGACGCCGGCATCCGCGCGCGCGACCGGATGGCGCTCTCCGCCGCGCGGCGGCGCGGCCTGCCGGTGGTGGGCGTGCTCGGCGGCGGCTACGCCGACGATCCGGCCGTGGTGGCCGAGCGCCACGCGATCCTGTTCGAGGAGGCGGCGGCCCTCGCCGCGTGATCGCGCCCGCCCGCGCAGGCCGCGCTCAAAAGATGCGGCCCCGCTCGCAACTTATCGCGCGCGAGCGCGTTATCGACGTCAAGGATAATCCGATCGAAGGGGAGGCTCCACGATGAACGGCGCGCAGATCGCAACCATCGATCTCGCCGTGATCGCCCTCTACTTCGCAGCGATCGCAGGCATCGCCGTCTATACGACGCGCTCCGTCGAGACGGGCGACGATCTCTTTCTCGCCGGGCGCAGTCTGCGGTGGCCGGTGGTCGGCGGATCGCTGTTCGCCTCGAACATCTCCTCGACGACCCTGATCGGGCTGGCGGGGGCCGCCTACGCGACCGGCATCTCCGTCGCCAACTACGAGTGGATGGCGGGCGTCGTGCTGGTGTTCATGGGGGTCTACGTCGCGCCGATCTACCTGCGCGCGAAGATCGGCACGATCCCGGAGCTTCTGGAGAAGCGCTTCGACCGCCGCTCGCGGCTCTACTTCTCGGCGCTCACGATCCTGCTGACGGTGGCGGTCGACACGGCGGGCGGCATCTACGCCGGCGCCGTCGTGCTGCGCACCTTCTTCCCCGACCTCGGCCTCGCCGAGACGTCGGCGGCGCTGGCGCTGGTCGCCGGCCTCTACACCGCCGCCGGCGGCCTCAAGGCGGTGGCGTTCAGCGACGTCCTTCAGGCGGTGGTGCTGATCGTCGGCTCGGCGCTGCTGACGCTGATCGTGTTCGGCGAGCACGGCTTTTCGTGGAGCGCCGCCACGGCGGAGACGCCGGACGGCCACCTCTCGCTGATCCGCCCGCTCGACGACCCCGGCGTGCCGTGGCTCGGGCTGGTGATCGGGCTGCCGGTGCTCGGCTTCTGGTACTGGGCGGCGAACCAGTACGTGGCGCAGCGCCTGCTCGGCGCGAGGACGCTGCGCGACGCGCAGTGGGGCGCCAACCTCGGCGGCGCGCTCAAGCTGCTGCCGCTTTTCATCATGGTGCTGCCGGGGGCGATGGCCATCGGGCTTTTCCCGGACCTGGAGGAGGCGGACAGCGTGTTCCCGACGCTGGTCGCCGAGATGCTGCCCATCGGGCTGACGGGCCTCGTGCTCGCGGGGCTGATCGCGGCGATCATGTCGAGCATCGACAGCACGCTGAACTCCTCCTCCACGCTGATCGTGAAGGACTTCGTCGAGCAGCCGGGGCGCACGCTGTCGCCGAAGCGCGCGCGGCTGATCGGGCGGGCGACGACGCTGACGCTGATGGTCGTCGCCGCGCTCTGGGCGCCGATGATCGCCGAGTTCGGCGGGCTGTTCTCGTATCTGCAGCAGGCGTTCTCGGTGCTGGCGCCGCCGGTGACCGCGGTGATGCTGCTCGGGATCTTCCAGCGTCGCGGCGCGGGCCGCGCGGCGTTCCTGACGCTGCTGATCGGCCACGCGCTCGGCGCGGCGTTCCTCGCCGCCAACCTGCTCGGCCTCTGGCCGCTGCACTACACGATCACGGCGGGGATGATGGCCTTCGTCAGCGCGGCGCTGTTCCTGACGCTCGCAAGGCGCGACGAGGAACCGTCGGCGGAAGCGCTGGAGGGGCTGATCCATGCGCCGAAGGCGCACGAGGACCGGGACCTGCCGATCCTCGCCCGCCCGCGGGTTCAGGCCGCCGCGATCCTCGCCGCGACGGCCGTCATCGTGGCGGCGTTCGCCTGAGGCGCGCTCAGCGCATCTCGGTGACGACTTCGAAGCCGTCGCCCGCGACGCGGAACAGCGCGAAGGAGCCGGGCACGTCGCCGTTCATGTCGAACTCGTGGTCGCCGGCCGCGCCCTTGTAGTCGACGTCCCGCCCCGCCGCGATAAGCTCCTTGGCCTTCGCCCACTCGCCCGGCAGGATCGGCTCTCCGGGCGCCGAAGCCACCGCGCGGAGCGAGGCCGACATCTTCGCCGGGTCGCCGCCCGCATGCTCGAACGCCATGGCGAGCAGGAAGCCCGCGTCGAAGCCGGTCGCGACATAGGTGCCCGCCGGGTCGCCGCCCGCCGCCGTGAACAGCGCCTCGAAGATCTCGAGCGAGACGCCGCCCTCGCCCGTGGGGGCGGAGACGACGAAGTTCTCGAGGTTCTCGGCGCCAAGCTCGCCGATCAGGGCCTGCGCGCGCATGCCGTCGCCGCCGACGAAGCGCTCGAAGAAGCCGTTCTCCAGCGCCTCGCGAAGGATGGTGAGACCCGAGCCGTCGCCGTAGTCGAAGATCGCCAGCGTGTCCGCGCCCGAGCGCGCGAGCTCGGCCAGTTCGGCCCGGAACGTCGCCTTGCCTTCCTCGTGCGCCGCGAAGGCCGCGATGGTCCCGCCCTGCGCCGTGAACTCCTCGCGGAACGCCTCTGCGAGACCCTTGCCGTAGTCGTTGTTCAGGTGCGTGACGGCGACGGTCTCGTACCCCATGTCGCGGAGCGTCCGCGCGAGCGCCGCGCCCTGGTAATTGTCCGACGGCACGACGCGGAACACCGTGTCGTTGTCGTCGAGGTGCGTCAGGGCGGGCGCGGTCGAGGCCGGCGAGATCAGCAGCACGCCCGCGGGAATCGTGACCGTGTTGGCCGCCGCCAGCGTCGCGCCGGAGCAGTGGGCGCCGACGATGCCGACCACCCGTTCGATGTTGACGAGCCGCGACGCCGCGTCCTGCCCCAGCTGCGGGTTGCAGCCGCTGTCGCCGATGACCGGCTCGATCATGCGGCCGTCGAGCAGCCCGCCCTGCTCGTTGATGATGTCGAAGGCGACGCGCGAGGCGTCGATGATCGGCGGCGCCAGCGAGGCGATGGGGCCTGTGATGCCGCCGAGCAGACCGAAGCGCACCGCGTCCTGCGCCTGCGCGGCGGGGGCCGCGGCGAGCGTGGCGGCGACGAGCGCCGCGAAGCCGTTCTTCATCTGGTTTCTCCCTCAAGGGCCGACCTGTCGCCGGCGCGATGGCGGAGTGATGCCGAAACCCCGCGATCTCCGCCAGCGCTTTTGTGGGGCCGCCGGCGCGACGCAGGCCACAGCGAAGCGCTGCGCCTCGCCGCGTCAGGCGCCGGAGCGCGCGTCGCGCCACGCGGCCCAGGCTTCGGGCGTGTCGAGGTCGATCACCGCCGCCTCTCCGGGCGTCGCGACCAACTCCACATGCTCGGCGTGCTCGGCGAGCACGGCGCGGGCGCCGCTGTCGCCCTCGAGGCGCGCGAGGGTCTCGAAGAAGCGGCGACCGAACAGCACCGGGTGGCCGGGTCGGCCGTCCTCGGTCGCGGCGCGGCAGATGGCGCGGCCTTCCTCGGGGTCGAAGGCCGCGATCAGGCGGTCGACGTGGAGCGGTCCGACCTCCGGCATGTCGGCCAGCGCGAGCACCGCGGCGTCCGCCTCCGGCGCCAGCGCCGCGAGCGCCGCGCGGATCGAGGACGCCATGCCTTCGGCTGCGAGCGGGTTCTCCACGATGCGCACGCCGAGGCCCGAAAGCGCCGCGCGGCGCGCGTCGTCGCCGGGGCCCAGCACCACGAGCGTCTCGTCCGCCCGGCTCTCGACAAGGGCCGCCGCGGCGCGGCGGATCAGCGGCGCGCCGTCCACCTCTTCGAGCAGCTTGTCGGCCCCGCGCATCCGTCGCGCCGATCCGGCGGCGAGCAGCACGGCGGAGACGAAAGGCCGCATCGGCGCCGACGCGCCGCCGGCGCGCGGCTGGGGGCGCGAGGGGATCTCCTTCAGCAGCCCGCCGACGCCCATCGCCGCGATGTCGGCGCCGTCGACCGGCAGACCGCAGGCGAGGCGCTCCAGCACCCAGTCGGCGCCGTTCAGCTTGGGCGAGCGCGCGCAGCCGGGCAGGCCGATCACCGGGCGCGCGCCGATCTCGCCGAGAAACAGCAGGTTGCCGGGGTCGACCGGCATCCCGAACCGCTCCAGCCGCCCGCCCGCCGCCACCACCGCCGCCGGGGCGACGTCGCGCCGGTCGGAGGTGGCCGACGCCGTCAGGATCAGCGCCATCTCGGCGTCGCCCTCGGCAAGCGCGGCCGCTATGGCGCCGGTCTCGTGCGCGACGCGCCGCTCCGACGCGAGCGCGACGCCGAGCGCGGCGAGCCGGGCGCGCACGGCGTCCGCCCCCTTGGCCGAGAGGCTCGCCTTCATCCCCGGCGTCTCGGTGAGGATCAGGTCCGCGCTCCGGCGCGTCACGGGGTGGGTGCGGATCGCCTCGACCGCCGAGAGCGCCTGCGCCGCCGCCGCCACCGCAGCCCGCGGCGCGCCGTAGGGGATGATCTTCACCGTCGCCACCATCTGGCGCGGGACGACGCGGGCGTAGTCGGGCAAGGTCGCCACCGTCACCGCCTCGTCGAGCGCGTTCGCCGCCGCCACCGCCGCCGCATCCACCCGCAGCACGCCGCCAGCCGCTGCGAACAGGTTGCAGCGCCCGGTGAAGGGCGCCGAGAGCGCGAGGCCGCGCGCCGCCGCGTCGCCCGCCATCGCCTCGGCGACAGCCGCGGCGGCGGCGTCCTCGTGCATGTCGTCGGGGTCGAAGCGGGCGGCCACCACCTCGGCGACGCCCGCCTCCGCCAGCGCGGCCACGTCCGCCGCCGTCAGCCGCACGCCTTTCTTGACCTTACGCCCGCCCGCGTGGAGCGAATGGGCGAGAATGGCGCCCTCGGCCTGCGCCAGCGGCACCAGCCCGAACCGCATCAGGGCCGGCGCAGCGTCTGGGTGATCTGGGCCATGATCGAGACCGCGATCTCGGCCGGCGACTTGGCCCCGATGTCGAGCCCGACCGGCGCGTGGATGCGGGCGATGACGTCGTCGGAGAACCCCGCCTCCTTCAGCCGATCGACCCGCTTGGCGTGGGTGCGCGTCGAGCCGAGGCAGCCGAGGTAGAAGACGTCGCTCTCCAGCGCGCGCCGGATCGCGGGGTCGTCGAGCTTGGGGTCATGGGTCAGCGTGACGACGGCGGTGCGGCGGTCGAGGCCGAAACGGTCGAGCGCGGCGTCGGGCCAGTCGTGCAGCAGCGTCTCGCCCGGAAAGCGGGCGGCGCTGGCGAAGGCCTCGCGCGGGTCGACCAGCGCCGCGTCGTAGCCGGCGAGCCGCGCCATCGGCAGCAGCGCCTGCGCGATGTGGACGGCGCCGACCACCGCCATCCGGAGCGGCGGGTTGTGGACGCCGAGGAACCAGCGCGCATGGGGTTCGGGCGCGAAGCCGGAGCGGTCGGCGCGCATCGCAGCCGCCGCCGTTTCGGCGAGCGGGTCGGGCGCGGCGGCGTCGATGAGCCGCCGCTCCCACGTCTCGACGTCGACCGCGAGGACGACGGCCTGTCGCGCCGCCCGCGCCGCGCAGAGCGCGCGCAGCATCTCCAGCGGCAACCCGTCGCCGACGCCGATGGGCTCCACCAGCACGCGGATCGTGCCGCCGCAGGCGAGGCCGACGGCGAAGGCCTCCTCGTTCGACACGCCGAAGGTCAGGATGCGCGGGCGCCCGTCCTCCAGCGCCTCCAGCGCTTCGGCGACCACCGCGCCCTCGACGCAGCCGCCCGAGACCGAGCCGGCGATCTCCGCGGCCCCGCTGACGGCGAGCTGGCTGCCGACGGGCCGCGGGGCCGAGCCCCACGTCTCGACCACGGTGGCGAGGGCGGCGCGGTCGCCGCGCCCGATCCAGTCGAGCGCCTGCTCCGGGATGCTGTCGTGGGCGACGGTCATCTTGGGCTCCCCGCTGAGACGACGCGGAGCCTAGCGCCCGCGCCTGCCATCGGGAAGCGCCCGGTCAGGCCTCGACCGCCGCCAGCGCCCCGTCGATGGCGTCGACGATCATGTCGATCTGATCGGGCGTCGCGACAAGGGC
>RECW01000114.1 GCA_007693835.1 Paracoccaceae bacterium
CCGGCGCAGGCGCGCGACTGGATCGCCGAGGTGCCGATCTTCTGGAACGAGATCATGGTGAACAGCGTCGAGAAGGCGTCGATCTCCTTCTCGTAGACCAGCCGATGCGCCTCGACGGTGACGTCGCGGCCGGTCAGGCCGGTGCCGCCGGTCGAGACGACGGCGTCGATGGCGGGATCTTCGATCCAGCGCCGCAGCGCGCCGGCGATCTCCGCGATCTCGTCGCGCACGATCTCCCGCGCGGCGAGGACGTGCCCCGCCTCGGAGATGCGCGCCGCCAGCACGTCGCCCGAACGATCCTCGGCGAGCGAGCGCGTGTCGGAGACGGTCAGCACGGCGAAGCGGACCGGGATGAAGGGGCGGGTTTCGTCGATGCGGCTCATCCGGAGGCTCCCTTGCGGTCGGCCGGACTGTCAGGCGGCGGACCGCGCGCGTCAATCGAGAGCCGGCGCCTCGCCGTCGAGCGCGGCGCGGAGAGCGAGCAGGTCGCGCCAGGCGTGGCGCTTGGCGGGGGGCGAACGCAGAAGATACGCCGGGTGGAGCGTGGCGAGAGCGAGCGGGCCGTCGTCGAGGCGGCGCCATTCGCCGCGCAGGCGCAGGATGCCGGTCTCGGTTCCGAACAGCGCCTTGGCGGGGGTTCCGCCGGCGAGCACGACGAACTCGGGCGCCGCGAGCGCGATCTGGCGACGCACGAAGGGCAGCAGCACGGCGATCTCGTCGGCCGAGGGCGTGCGGTTCTCGATCGGCCGCCACGGGACCACGTTGCCGACGTAGACTGCGTGATCCGGGTCTTCCGCCGTCCGGTCGAGCCCGATGGCGGCGAGCATCCGGTCGAGCAGCTTCCCGGAGCGACCGACGAAGGGCTTGCCCGCCATGTCCTCCTCGCGCCCGGGCGCCTCGCCGATCACCATGACGCGGGCGGCGGGGTTTCCGTCCGAGAACACGCAGCGGCGCGCGCCGGTCTTGAGCGCGCAGCCCTCGAAGGCGGCGAGCGCCGCGTGCAGCGCCTCGAGCGTGTCGCAGGCCGCCGCGATCTCGCGCGCCGCCTGCGCGGCGTCCCCCGCCCCCGACGCCGGCCGCGCGAGCATAGCGCCATGCGGCGCGGGCGCGGTCTTCGCCGCAGGCGTCGGCTTCGCCGGGGGCGCCGGCGTCACGGCGGCGGCGAAGCGGTCGACCGGCGCCTCGGCGATCGCCTCGTCCGCGCCGAGCTCCACCTGCCATGCGAGCGCCGCCAGCAGCCGTTCGCGCAGATCTCCCTCCATGGCGCGGGCGTCTCTGTCAGGACCGCGGGTCGATCGGCCGGTGGTCGAGGCCGAGGTCGGCCTCCAGCGCAGCCGCATGGGCGAGCAGCGGCCCCTCGCCATGCCACCGCCCGACCATCTGCAACCCGACCGGCAGCCCGCGCGCCGTGAAGCCGCAGGGCAGCGACAGCGCGGGATGTCCCGTCAGCGTGACGGCGTAGACGATGGCGAGCCAGTCGACGTAGGTCTCGAACGTCACGCCGTCGCACGAGGTCACATAGCGCTCCTCCACCGGGAACGGCGGCACGATGGTCGCGGGGCAGAGCAGCAGGTCGTAGGTCTCGAAGAAGGCCCGCGCGCGGCCCATGATCGCGCCGCGGGCGGCGAGCGCGGCGGCCACGTCCTCGCCGGTCAGCTTCAGGCCCTTCTCGATGTTCCACACCACGTCGGGCTTCAGCGCCTCGCGGTGGGTCGCCAGCGTCTCGCGGTGGGCGGTGGCGAAGCCGAGGGCGCGCAGCGTCTGGAAGCACGCGTGCGCGCCCGAGAAATCCGGCGAAGCGCGCTCGACGGTCACGCCCAGCTTCTCGAACCGCAGCGCCGCCGCCTCGCAGAGCGCCGCCACCTCCGGGTCGACCGGCGTGATCCCGCCGAGGTCGGGGCTGAAGGCGACGCGCTTCGGCAGGGTCGGCGACGCGGCCCAGGCGCGGAACGGGCGCGGCGGCGCGTCGAGCGCCAGCGGCTCACGCGCGTCCGCCCCCGAGAGCGCGTCGAGGAACAGCCCGAGGTCCTCGACCGTCCGCGCCATCGGGCCTTCGACCGAGAGGTTGTTCCACGGGTCCGGGGCCGGCCCGAACGGAACCCGCCCGACGCTCGGGCGCAGCCCCGCCACGCCGCAGAAGCTCGCCGGATTGCGCAACGATCCGCCGAGGTCGGACCCTTGGGCGAGCCACGCCGTCCCGGTCTTGAGGGCCACCGCCGAGCCGCCGGAGGAGCCCGCCGGCGTCAGCGCCGTGTTCCACGGGTTGCGCGTCGGGCCGAACACCGCGTTGAAGGTCTGCGCCCCGGCGCCGAACTCGGGCGTGTTGGTCTTGGCGTAGACCACGCCGCCCGCCGCCTCCACCCGCTCCACGACATGGTCGGACGTCTCGGGCACGTGGTCGGCGAACACCGTCGAGCCGTAGGTGGTCCGCACGCCCGCGACGGCCGACAGATCCTTGATGGCGACCGGCAGGCCGTGGAGCACGCCGTCGGCCGCCCGCCACGCCCGCGCCCGCTCGAAGCAGAGCGTCGGCAGCGCGTTGACCGCGGGCTCAACCCTCGCGACGCGCGCCTCGAGCGCGTCCAGCAGGTCGCCGGTCGTGACCTCTCGCCGCGCGAGCAGGCCGACGATCTCGGTGGCGGTCTTCTCGATCAGACCCATGCGTTCTTATCCTCCCGCGCGGTGTTACGCCGCGCCGCATTTGAACTTGGCCCCCGACCGGGATAGGTGCGAGGCCGACGGCGGCGCAGCATGGGGATTCTTATGGCCGGGACGACGCGGGAGTCGATGGAGTACGACGTGGTGATCGTGGGCGCGGGGCCTGCGGGCCTCTCGGCGGCGATCCGGCTGAAACAGCTCGACCCCGACATCTCCGTGGTGGTGCTCGAGAAAGGCTCCGAAGTCGGCGCGCACATCCTCTCCGGCGCCGTGCTCGACGTCACGGCGCTGTCGACGCTGATCCCCGACTGGAAGGAGCGCGGCGCGCCCATCGAGTGCCCGGTGGTCGACGACCGCTTCTATGTTCTCGGCGAGGCCGGGTCGCTGCGCATCCCGCATTTCCTCATGCCGCGCCTGATGAAGAACCACGGCTCGCACGTGGTCTCGATGGGCAACGTCTGCCGCTGGCTGGCGACGCAGGCGGAGGAATTGGGCGTCGAGATCTTCCCGGGCTTCGCCGCCTCGGAGGTCGTCTGGGCGGAGGACGGAACCGTCCGCGGCGTGATCGCCGGCGAATACGGCCTGAACCGCGACGGGACGCCGGGCCCGAACTACGAGCCGGGCATGGAGCTGCTCGGTCGCTACGTGCTGATCGGCGAGGGCGTGCGCGGCTCGCTCGCGAAGAAGATCATCGCCCGCCACGAACTCGACGCCGGCTGCGAGCCTCAGAAGTACGGGCTCGGCATGAAGGAGCTGTGGGAGATCGATCCCGCCAAGCACCGCCCCGGCCGCATCGTGCACACCATGGGGTGGCCGCTGACGGACGGCGCCGGCGGCGGCTCCTTCATGTATCACCTTGAGAACAATCAGGTCTACGTCGGGTTCGTGGTCCACCTGAACTACAAGAACCCGCACCTGTTCCCCTACATGGAGTTCCAGCGCTGGAAGCACCATCCGGACGTCGCCGAAGTGCTGAAGGGCGGCAAGCGCGTCGCCTACGGCGCGCGGGCGATCGTCGAGGGCGGGTGGCAGTCGATCCCGAAGCTCACCTTCCCCGGCGGCGCGCTGATCGGCTGCTCGGCGGGCTTCGTCAACGTGCCGCGCATCAAGGGCAACCACAACGCGATGTGGTCGGGCATGGCGGCGGCCGAAGCGGCGTCGAAGGCCCTCGCTGCGGGCCGCGGCGGCGATGAACTCGACGGCTACGAAGCCGCCGTGCGCTCGGGCCCGATCGCGAAGGACCTGAAGCCCGTGCGGAACGTGAAGCCGCTCTGGTCGCAGTACGGCCTTGTCGGCGGCGTGATGCTGGGCGGGCTCGACATGTGGGCCGCGTCGCTGACCGGCCGCACCGTTTTCGGCACAATGAAGCACGGCGTGACAGACGCCGAAGCCACCGACCGCGCCAAGCGCCACAAGCCGATCGACTACCCGAAGCCCGACGGCGTGCTGAGCTTCGACCGGCTGACCAACGTGGCCTACTCCTTCACCAACCACGCCGAGGATCAGCCCTGCCACCTGCATCTGAAAGACCCCGAAGTGCCGATCTCCTGGAACCTGCCGCGGTTCGACGAGACGGCGCAGCGCTATTGCCCCGCCGGCGTCTATGAAGTCGTGCGCGACGAGAGCGGCGACAATCCGCGCTTCGTGATCAACGCGCAGAACTGCGTCCACTGCAAGACGTGCGACATCAAGGATCCGACGCAGAACATCGAGTGGCGCACGCCCCAGGGCGGCGAAGGACCGAACTACCCCAACATGTGACGCGGATTTCTCCGGGCGCCGAGGCGTTTTTCGACTGGCGAGGCCCGCTCCGCGCCGCTAGCTTCGTCGGCGCACGCCAACGAAGGAGCAGCGTCCGTGGGCTCAAGGATGATTGCGAACGTCCTCGCGGCGACGGCCGTCGCGGCGTGCCTCGCCGGAGGGCCGGCCGCTGCGCGCGAGACGCTCACCGGGTCGTATCTCGCGGCGCGGCACGCCCACAACCTCAACGACGTGGAGGCGGCGGCGCGATATTTCTCCGCGGCGCTTCGGCGCGACCGCGACAACCCGCGCCTGATGGAGCACGCGGCGCTCAATCTGATCGCCGCCGGCCGGATCGACGCGGCGGAGCCGATCGCCGCGCGCCTCGTCGACGCGGACCCCGCCAACCGGATCGGCAATCTGAGCCTCGCGGTGGCGGAGATCGCGGCCGGCGACTTCGCAAGGGCGCGCGGTCGTCTCGCCGACCGTGGCGACGGGTTCTATCCGTTGCTCGGCCGTCTCATCGAGGCGTGGGCCGCGTTCGGCGAGGGCGATCTGGCCGGCGCCGAGGCGACGCTCGCCTCGCTCGACGACCGCACCGTCTTCCGCCTGTTCAGCGGCTACCATCTCGGCCTCGTCAGAAGCGCCGCGGGAGACCACGCCGGGGCCGTGGAGGCGTTCGAGACGGCGCTCGGCGCCGTCGGCGCGCCGCCGCCGCGCCTCGCCGCGGCCTACGGAATCGCGCTCGAACGCGCAGGCCGGCCGACCGACGCGGCCCGCGCCTTCGACGACGGGCCGACGCCTTTCGGCGATCCGCTTCTCGCCGCTGAGCGGGCGCGGTTGCAGGCGGGGAACCCTCCCGCGGTTCTGGTCGAGACCGCGGCCGAGGGCGCGGCGGAGGCTCTCCACGGTTTCGCGGGCGTGTTCGGCGGCGAATCCGGGCGGCGGCTCGCCCTCGCCTACGCGCGCCTCGCCCTGCATCTGCGCCCCGATCTCGACGTGGCGACGCTGCTCGTCGGCGAATTGCTGCGCGCCGATGGGCAACACGCGAGCGCCCTCGCGGCGTTCAACGCGGTGCCGGAGGACTCGAAGCACGCGAGCCGGGCGCGGATCGCCGCCGCAGGCGAGCTTCTCGACCTGGGTCGGGCCGCCGAGGCGATCGAGGGGCTCGAAGCGCTCATCGCCGCCGAGCCCGAAGCGCCCCAGCCGCGCATCGCGCTCGGCGACCTGTTGCGCCGCGAGCAGGCGTGGGAGCCCTGCATCGACGCCTACGCCGCGGCGATCGACCTGCTGGACGGTCTGGGGATCGAGAACTGGGCCCTCTTCTACCAGCGCGGCATCTGCCATGAGCGCGCCGGCGTCTGGGACCCGGCGGAGGCCGACTTCCGTCGCGCGCTGGCGCTCGAGCCCGACCAGCCGCTGGTGCTGAACTATCTGGGCTATTCGCTGGTCGAACTGCGCCGCAATCTCGACGAGGCGAAGGCCATGATCAAGCGCGCGGTCGAACTGCGGCCCGACGACGGGTACATCACCGACAGCCTCGGCTGGGTTCTCTACCGTCTGGGCGACTACGAAGGCGCGGTCGAATGGCTTGAGAAGGCCGTCGCGCTCGCCCCTGTCGACCCGGTGATCAACGACCATCTCGGCGACGCGCTGTGGATGGTGGGCCGGCGCGTGGAGGCCGAGTTCCAGTGGCGGCGCGCGCGCTCGTTCGACCCCGAGCCCGACGACCTCGCGCGGATCAAGCGCAAGCTCGATGTGGGCCTCGACGTGGTGCTGCTCGAAGAGGCGAAGGGCGTCGGGTCGACGGTCGCCGCGCCCGCCGACGCGCCTGCGCCCAACGACGGGTGAGCGCCTTGACGGCGGCTGAGCCGGCGCGGGCTCTCGCCCGCGCGAAGGTCAACCTTTTCCTTCACGTGCGCGGGCGCCGGCCCGACGGCCGGCACACGCTCGAAAGCCTCGCGGTCTTCCCCGATGTCGGCGACGTGGTGACGGCGGAGCCGTCGGCGGCGCGGAGCCTGTCGCTGTCGGGCCCGTTCGCCATCGGGCTCGGCGCGGGGGACGACAATCTGGCGCTGCGCGCGGTCGAGGCGCTCGGGGAGGCGCTCGGCGAGCGGCGGGGTCTGGCGCTGCACCTCGAGAAGCGCCTGCCGATCGCCTCGGGCATCGGCGGCGGATCGGCCGACGCCGCGGCCGCGCTGCGCCTCGCGCTGCGCGTCTGGGGGCGGACGATCTCGTCGTCGGCGCTCGCGCACGTCGCGCTCGGTCTCGGCGCGGACGTGCCTGTCTGCCTCTCTTCGGAGCCCGCCGTCATGGGCGGCGTCGGCGAGACGCTCACCGCCGCCCCGGCCCCGCCGCCATGCTGGATGGTTCTGGTGAATCCCGGCCAACCGCTGTCGACCGCGGCGGTCTTCGCGGCGCTCGACCGACGCGACAACCCTCCGGGTCCGCGGACCCCCGCGCGCTTCGCGGACGTCGGCGCGCTGGTCTCGTGGCTCGCGACCACGCGCAACGACCTCGAGGCGCCGGCGCGGCGCCTGGCGCCGTCGATCGGCGCCGCCCTCGGCGCGCTGCGGTGGACGCCGGGGTGCCTGCTCGCGCGGATGTCGGGTTCCGGCGCGACCTGTTTCGGGCTGTTCGCCGACGAAGCCGCGGCCACCGACGCCGCCGCGGCGATAAGGAACCGGGAACCGGCGTGGTGGGTGGCGCCGGCGCAGGTCTCGGCGCGCGCGGACGAAACCGTCTGAGCGGAGGCGCGACGCGCGCCGACACGCCGTGCAAGCAGGCCGCGTCGGCGCGGAGCGGACGCTCAGGCGACGCGGTTCGGGGGTTCGCGACCGGCGAAGAAGGCGGTGAGGTTCTCGACCGCGCACATCCCCATCGCGACGCGCGTCTCGGACGTCGCCGAGCCGAGGTGCGGCGCCAGCACCACGTTCTCCAGCTTCAGCAGGTCCGGATGCACGACCGGCTCCCGCTCGTAGACGTCGAGGCCCGCGGCGGCGACGCGCCCGTCGCTCAGGGCTGCGGCCAGCGCCGCCTCGTCCACCACCTCGCCGCGGGCCGTGTTCACCAGAATCGCCCCCGGCTTCATCAGCCCGATCCGCCGCGCGTCGATCAGATGCTTGTTCTCGTCGCCGCCCGGGCAGTGCAGCGAGATGAAATCCGCCTCGGCGACCACGTCGTCGACCGTCTCGCGCCGCTCGGCCCCGAGGCTCGCGGCGAGAGCGGGGTCCACCGGATAGGGGTCCTGGAAGATCACGCGCATCCCGAAGCCGTGGTGGGCGCGACGGGCCATCGCCTGCCCGATGCGCCCGAACCCGACGATCCCGAGCGTCGCGCCGGAGACCTTCGTGCCGATCATGTGGGTCGGGCGCCAGCCGCTCCAGCCGCCCGACCGCAGCTCGCGCTCGCCTTCGCCGAGACGACGCGCCGCGGCGAGCATCAGGGAGAAGGCGAGATCGGCGGTGCAGTCGGTCAGCACGCCCGGGGTGTTGGTGACCACCACGCCCGCCGTCTTCGCGGCGTCGGTGGCGATATGGCTGAAGCCGACGCCGTAATTGGCGAGAATGCGCGCCGACGGCGCAGCCAGCATCTCGGCGGTGATCCGGTCGGACACCGTCGGCGCGACGGCGTCGTACTCGCGCATGGCCGCCGTGATCGCTTCGGCCGACATCGGCGTGTCGTTCTCGTTGAACGTGACGTCGAAGCGCTCGGCGAGCGCCAGTTCGGCCGCCTTCGGCCAGCGACGCGTCACCAGAACCCGCGGTTTAGCGGCCATCGTCCGTCCCTCCCCGTCTCGCGCCCTTGCCGTCGCGGCAGGACGTCGCATCTGCTGCAAGGTCTAGCGAAGGGAGACCGCGATGAAAAGCGTCCTCAGGCATGCCCTCGCAGCCCTCGGGCTGACGCTCGCCCTGCTTGCGCCGCAGGCGAAGGCCGACGACGGCGCGGCGATGCGCGCCGTGATCGAAGAACAGCTTCAGGCCTTCAGCCGCGACGACTGGGCCGACGCCTTCCGCCACGCATCCCCCGGCATCCAGTCCATGTTCCGAACGCCCGACCGCTTCGGCGCGATGGTCATGCAGGGGTATCCGATGGTCTGGCGACCCTCGCGGGTCGAGGCGGGGCCTGTCGAGCAGGGGCCGCGCGGGCCGGTGCAGTTGATGTATTTCGAAGATCAGTCGGGTTCGCTCTACATCGCGGCTTACGAAATGGTGCTGGTGGACGGCGTCTGGCGCATCGACGGCGTCCGCATCCGCAAGGCGCCGGCGGCGGCCGTCTGAGCGTCGGCGCAAAGAGAAGAAGGATCTTCTCCAAATCGCCGCCCAGACAGCGGGAACGTTCTGAAATCCGGAAATCTTCAATCATTCCATTCGATTGAAGAAGCACCTTGAAACGCGCATCTCTCCGCAGCCCGACCGGGGCGACGGAGGATGCGGCCATGGCGATCAGAATCGAGGGACTGACGAAGCGCTTCGGCGCCACGCCGGTGCTGAAAGGCGTCGATCTCGACGTCGCCGACGGCGAGCTTGTGGCGCTGCTCGGGCCGTCGGGCTCGGGGAAGACGACGCTCCTGCGCATCCTCGCCGGGCTGGAGTGGCCGGACTACGGCGTGCTGGAGGTGGACGGCGAGGACTGGCTGAAGCTGGAGGCGCGCAAGCGCCGCATCGGCTTCGTGTTCCAGCACTACGCGCTGTTCCCGCACATGCGCGTCCGCGACAACATCGCCTTCGGGTTGACCGTGCGCCCGCGGCGCGAGCGCCCGTCCTCCGCCGAGATCGCGCGCCGCGTCGACGACCTGCTCGGCTTCCTCCAGATCGCGCACCTCGCCGACCGGTTCCCGTCCGAGCTTTCCGGCGGCCAGCGCCAGCGCGTCGCGCTCGGGCGCGCCATGGCCATCGACCCGCGGGTGCTGCTGCTCGACGAGCCGTTCGGCGCCCTCGACGCCGCGATCCGGCGCGACCTGCGGCGGTGGCTGCGCGGCGTCCATGACGCGACCGGCACCACCACCCTCTTCGTCACCCACGATCAGGAGGAGGCGTTCGAACTCGCCGACCGCGTGGTTGTGATGGGTCACGGGCAGATCGAGCAGGTCGGCGGCGCCGACGCGATCTACGATCACCCGGCGACGCCCTTCGTCGCACGTTTTCTCGGCGGCGTGAACGAGATACCGGTCTCCATGCACGCGGGCCGCGCCGGCGCGCCCGGCGTCGACGCCTCCGAGATCGAGCGCATCGCCTGTCGCGACGGCGCGGCGACGCTGGTCGCGCGCCCCGCCGACATCGGCCTCGCGCCCGATGCGACCTCGCCGTGGCGCGTCGAGAGCGCGGCGCACACCGGTCCGTCGCTTGCGCTGCGCCTGACCGATGGGGCCGGCGGCGCGATCGACGTCGAGCTGCCGCGACGCGAGGCGCGGGGGCTCGATCTCTCTCCCGGCGCGGCCGTGCGCGTGATCGTCCACGCCGCCCGCGTCTTCCCCGACACCGACCGCCCGGCCGCGCCGGCGGCGACCCCGGTTCTCAAGCCCCTGAAGGAGGCTCACACATGAAGCTGTCGCCCATCCGCGCCGCCGCTGCGGCCCTCGCCCTCTCCGCCGCGCCTGTCGCGGCGCAGGACGCGATCCTGAACGTCTCCTACGACATCGCGCGCGAAGTGTTCGCCGCGGTCAACCCGGTGTTCGCCGAGGCGTGGGCGGCCGAGACCGGGCGCACCGTGACGGTCGACCAGTCCCACGGCGGGACGTCGCGGCAGGCGCGGGCGATCCTCGAAGGGCTGCAGGCGGACGTCGTCACCTTCAACCAGGTGACGGACGTCGAGGTGCTGGCGACCGGCGGACTGATCGCCGAGGACTGGGCCGAGCGCCTGCCCCACGGCGCCTCCCCCCACTTCTCCCTGCCCGCCTTCCTCGTGCGCGCCGGCAACCCGAAGAACATCCGCGACTGGGACGATCTCGCCCGCGAGGACGTGGCCCCGGTGTTCCCGAACCCGCGCACCTCGGGCAACGCGCGCTACACCTATCTCGCGGCCTACGCCTTCGCGCTCGACCAGAACGGCGGCGAACACGAGGACGCGCAGGATTTCGTCCGGGCGATCTTCGCGAGCGTGCCCGTGTTCGACACCGGCGGCCGCGGCGCCACGACAACCTTCGTCGAGCGCCAGATCGGCGACGTGCTGATCACCTTCGAGGCGGAGACCTTCGGCATCGCCCGCGAATACGGCGAGGA
>RECW01000188.1 GCA_007693835.1 Paracoccaceae bacterium
TGGCTGCGGCTGGAGCATGAAGTCGACGCCGTCGCCCGGATCCTCCTGAACAGCGCTTACCTGTTCCTCGGGGTGGTGCTGACGCAGATCGGCAAGCTGGGGCGCCTGCCCTTCGCCCTGTCCTGGTGGGCGCTGAGCTTTCCGGTCGCGGCGGTCGCCGTCGCGTCGCTGCTTTTCGCCGATCGGGTCGGCTCGGTCGCTCACCTGTGGCTGGGTCTCGGACTGTGGGGCCTGCTCCTCGTGATCGCGGCGGGGCTCGCCGCCCGCACGCTCGTGGCTGTCGCGCGCGGCGAGATCTGCAAGCCCGAGTGAGGGGTCACGCCCGGATGCGCGCCAACTGCACCGCGGCGATGCCGAGCGTGACCACCGCAACGCCCACGGCGTCGATCCAGTCCACCGCTTCGCCGAGCAGGATCGCGGCGACCCCGACGCCGAACGCCGGATTGAGGAAGTGGAACGCGCTCGCCGCCGTCGCGCCGATCCGCGCCACGAGGCGGAACCAGACCAGCGTCGCCACCACCCCCGGCACGATGGCGGTGTAGGTGAAGGCGAGGCCGAGCGAGAGCGTGAGGTTCACGTCATCGAAGCTCTCGAAGGCGAGGCCGATGGGAAACAGGGTCGCCGAGCCGACCAGCATCTGCAGCCCGACCGCCATCAGGCCGCCGCCCGACCCGCCGCCGGCCGTCATCGCCCGGACCACCAGCGTCGCCGCCGCCAGCGCCAGCGCGCCGACCACGCAGAGCGCGAGCCCCACCGGGTCGACCCCGCCGGCGATGCGCCCGCCCATGATCAGCAGCACCCCGGCGAACCCCGCCAGGAGCCCGAACACGCCGAGCCACGGCAGCCGCGCGCCGAAGCCGATCCGGTCGATCGCCGCGACCAGCAGCGGCAAGGCGCTCGCGATGATCGCGGCGAGCCCGGCGGGGATGGTCGTCATCGCGAGGAAGTTGAGACCCAGGTAGAGGCTGTTCTGACAAAGGCCGAAAAGCCCTATCAGAATCCATGCCCGTCTGTCGCGCGGCCATTTCTGCCCCGCCAGCGCGGCGATCGCTATGGCGACGATGCCGGCCAGAGCGAACCGCGCGCCGAGCAGCAGGAAGGGCGGGGCGTCGGCGAGCGCGATCTTCGCCGAGGTGAAGGCGGAGCTCCACATGAAGGCGAAGGAGAGGCCCATGGCGAGCGCCGCGCCGTCGGCGCGCGGCGCGGCGGCGGCTGTGGTCACGAGTGCTCCTCGCGCTGGCGTTCCGAAAGGGCGCGGTTCATCGCCTTCAGCGCGTCGAGGTGGAACAGCGCGCCGATCAGCTCGTCGGCTCCATCGGCCTTGCGGCGCACGACCGGCAGGAACGGCCGCTTGATCCGGTCGAACAGCGGCAGGGCGAGGGACAGGGTGTCCTCCGGCTTGAGCTGCGCCCCGCTGCGCATGAGGGTCTCGCAGGCCGATTCCGACGCCGCGTCGTCGGCCCCGCGCACGCGCATCACGTCGTCGACGCGGATGGTGCGCGGCAGATAACCCTGCGGCCCGCCGGCGAGGTCGATTCCGGTTTCGGCGATCTGGGTCAGGAAGAAGCTCTTGTTGAGGAAGCGGTGCGCGACGACCGTCGCGACCGACACCGAGACCATCACCGCGATCGCCACCTGATAGTCGCCGGTCAGCTCGAACACGATGAGGATGGTGGAGATCGGCGCGCCCAGCACCGCGGCGGCGACCGCCCCCATGCCGGCGAGGGCGTAAAGACCCGTCGAGCCGGTGACGAGCGGGATGAGCCCGTTCACGACCATGCCGAAGGCCGCGCCTGTGAGCGCGCCGAGCATCAGGGCCGGCGAGAAGATGCCGCCGCCCATCCGCCCGGCGAAGGTCACGCAGACTGCGACCACCTTCACCACGGCGAAGACGATCGCCGTGCCGAGGCCGACGTCGAGCGTCAGGGCGCGGGACGTCGTCTCGTAGCCGACGCCGATGATGTGCGGGAACTGCGTCGCCATCAGCCCGAGCACCGCGCCCGAGACGGCGGGCCGATAGATCGGCGCAAGGCCGAGGCGGGCCTGCGCCTTGTCGCCGACCTTCTCGGCGAACAGGACCGACCGCGCGAGCGCGGCGCCGACGAGACCCGAGAGCACGCCGAGCAGGATGAACGCCGGGATCTCGGCGTAGAACTCGAGGTTGGGGTCGGGCAGCACGTACTCCGTGACGTCGCCGAAGAACACGCGGCTGACCAGCGTGCCCGCCACCGAGGCCACCACGATCGGCCCGAAGGCGTGGACCGCGTAGTGGCGCAGCACGACCTCGAGCGCGAAGACGGCGCCTGCGAGCGGCGCGTTGAAGCTGGCCGAGACCGCCGCCGCCACCGCGCAGCCGAGCAGGTCGCGCGCGCCGACGCCGTGCAGCCGCAGCCGCTCGCACGCCCAGGACGCGATGACGGCGCCGACATGCACGATCGGCCCCTCGCGGCCGGTGCTGCCGCCGCTCGACAGGGTGATCAGCGAGGCGAGCGCGGAGGCCGCGCCCTTGCGTCGGTCGACGCGGGCGTCGCGCAGCGCCGCGGCCGAGATCACGTCCGAGATGCTGAGCGGCCGCGCGCTCTCGCCGAAGCGCTGCATGACCCAGCCGACCGCGAGCCCGCCGAGCACGGGGATGATGAAGACGATGAAAGGGTTCAGCGCCGCGGCCTGACTGTGGATGGTGGTGTCGTCGGCGCCGTAAAGCGTGGTCTGCAACAGGATGATGCCGAGCCGGAACAGCACCGCCGCGTATCCGGCGATGACGCCGACGATGACGGCGATCAGCCAGAAGCCGGCTTCGTGGGAGGCGACGGGCTTCAGCGCCTCGTAGACGCGGTCGCGCTTCGACCAAGCCTCTCCCGCCGCGACGAGCGCCGCCCGAACCCTGTCGTTCATCGTCTCCCCCGGCTTGTTTGCGCCGAGCATAGACCGGGGGGACCCGACAGGGAACGCCGCGGCGGCGCGACGCGGCCGAAGAAGACGACGCCGCATGTTAGGGCGGGGCCGCGAGAGGGAGGAAGCGCGATGCGGACCGGCGGCCAGTTGATCGTGGACTGTCTCGAAGCGCAGGGCGTCGAACGCGTGTTCTGCGTGCCGGGCGAGAGCTATCTGCCCGTGCTCGACGCCTTGCGGGACTCGCCCGTCGAGACGGTGGTCGCCCGGCAGGAGGGCGGCGCCGCGATGATGGCGGAGGCGGACGGCAAGATGACCGGGCGCCCCGGCGTCGCGCTGGTCACCCGCGGACCCGGCGCCGCCAACGCGGCCTCCGGCGTGCATGTCGCGAAGCAGGACTCGACGCCGATGGTGCTGCTCGTCGGCCAGATCGGTCGCGCGATGCGGGGGCGGGAGGCGTTTCAGGAAGTCGACTACCGCCAGACCTTCCGCGACCTCGCCAAGTGGGTCGAGGAGATCGACCACGCCGACCGCATCCCCGAGGTGATGAGCCACGCCTGGCACGTCGCGATGGCGGGCCGCCCCGGCCCGGTCGTGCTCGCGTTGCCCGAGGACATGCTGCGCGAGGCCGCCGCTGTCGCCGCAGGGCCGCGCGTGGAAGTCGCGCAGCCGGCGCCGCGCCCGGCCGACATCGAGCGGCTCGGCGCGCTGCTGCGCGCGGCCGAGCGGCCGTTCGTCGTCGTCGGCGGGTCGCGCTGGACGCCCGAGGCGACGGCGGCGCTCAAGCGGTTCGCGCTTGCCTGGGACCTGCCGGTGGGCGCCAGCTTCCGCCGCCAGCACCTGATGGACCACCGCGAAGCGCCCTACGCCGGCGACGTGGGTCTCGGCTGCAACCCGGCGCTGAAGGCGCGGATCGCCGAGGCGGACCTGCTGATCCTGCTCGGCGCCCGGTTCTCCGAGAACCCGAGCCAGGACTTCTCGCTGCTCTCGATCCCCAAGCCCGCGCAGACCGTCGTCCACGTCCATCCCGGCCCCGAGGAGCTCGGCCGCATCTACGCCCCCGATCTGTCGATCAACGCGACGCCGGCGGCGTTTCTGGAGGCGGCGGCCCTTATCGATCCGCCCGCGTCGGCGCCGCGCCGGATCGGCGAGGCGCACGCGGCCTATCGGGCGTGGAGCGCGATCCCGGAGACGCCGCCGCCGCCCTTCGTGCGGATGGGCGAGGTTATCCGCCATCTCGACGCCGAGTTGTCGGAAGATGCGATTCTCTGCAATGGCGCAGGGAATTATGCGATCTGGCTCCATCGTTTCATGAAGTTTCGGGGATGGGGAACGCAGTTGGCGCCGACGTCGGGTTCGATGGGCTACGGTCTGCCGGCGGCGGTGGCGGCGAAGCTGCGCCATCCGACGCGGCCGGTGGTGTGCCTCGCCGGCGACGGCTGCTTCCAGATGACGATGCAGGAGTTCGGGACCGCCTGTCAGGCCGGCGCCGCCGTCGTGGTTCTGGTTTGCGACAACGGCATGTACGGCACGATCCGCATGCATCAGGAGAAGCGTTTTCCGGGCCGCGTCGCCGCGACCGGCCTCGCCAACCCTGACTTCGCCGCGCTCGCCCGCGCCTACGGCGCCCACGCCGAGACGGTGGCGACCGACGCCGCCTTTCCCGACGCCTTCGCGAAGGCGCTCGCGGCCGGGCGGCCGGCGTTGCTCCATCTGCTGACCGACCCCGAGCAGATCACCCCGGCGGCGACGCTCGACAGCCTGCGCGCCGGGCCCTGAGGCCGCGCGTCAGGGACAGGCCACCACGCGCACGCCGTCACGCGTGGCGGTGAGGGCGATCTCGCCGCGTTTCAGGCGCAGCGCGTCCTCGCCGAACACCTCGCGCCGCCAGCCGGCGAGGGCGGGGATGGCGGGCGCGTCCTCGTTCGCGAGCAGGTCGAGATCGGCGCTGGAGGCGATCAGCCGCTGGGCGACGCCGGTCTCGTCGCTCTTGGCCTTGAGCAGGACTTTCAGCAGTTCGACCAGCGCGGCCGAGCCCTGCTTCGGCTCCGGCCGTTCCTCGATCACCGGCCGTTCGGAGGGCGGCATGGCTTCGGCCTCGGCCAGCGCCGCGAGGATCGCGTCGGCCGCCGGCCCCTTGCGGGCTTCGCGCTGGAGCAGGCGCAGGCCCGAAAGCTCCTCAAGCGTCTTCGGCCGGGTCGAGGCGACTTCGAGCAGGGCGTCGTCCTTCATCAGCCGGTTGCGCGGCACGTCGCGCGTCTGCGCCTCGCGCTCGCGCCAGGCGGCCAGCGTCTTGGCGGCGGCGAGGAACTTGCCCGCGCCGGATCGCGTCTTGAGCCGCTTCCATGCCGTGTCGGGGTCGTTGCGGTAGGTCTCGGGGTCGCAGAGCGTCGCCATCTCCTCCGCCACCCAGTCGCCGCGCCCGCTGCGCGCCAGTTGGCGCGACAGGTGCTCGTAGATCGCGCGCAGATGCGTGACGTCGCCGAGGGCGTAATGGAGCTGCTTCTCGCTCAGCGGCCGGCGCGACCAGTCGGTGAAGCGCGATGACTTGTCGAGGCTCGCCTTCGCGATCTTGCGCACCAGCGTCTCGTAGCCGATCTGGTCGCCGTAGCCGCAGACCATCGCCGCGACCTGGGTGTCGAACATCGGCGCGGGCGTGCGGCCGGAGAGGTTGAAGAAGATCTCCACGTCCTGCCGGGCGGCGTGGAACACCTTCACCACGTCGGGGTTCGCCATCAGATCCAGGAACGGCGCGAGGTCGAGGCCCTCGGCCATCGGGTCGATGATCGCGGCGGCTTCGGCCTCGTCCTCCGCGTCCCGCGCGGGGCGGGCGATCTGGATCAGGCAGAGCACCGGGAAATAGGTGCGCTCGCGCAGGAACTCCGTGTCGACGGCGACATAGGGGCTGGCGGAGAAATCGGCGCAGAGCGCGTGGAGGCCCTGCTGGTCGGTGACGATCTTCATGGCCGTGGTGATAGCGCGCGGATCGGGGCTTGTCGCGCGCGAAACGCGGCTTCCGCGCCGGCGCCGCGGGCGATACGGTCCGCCGGCCCAGCGGGGAGGGACCATGCGCTCGATCCTGATCGCCAACGCCAAGGGCGGCGTCGGCAAGACCACCGCCGCGGCGACGCTGGCCGCCGCCTTCGCCGCCTCGGGCGCGCGCGTGGCGCTGGCCGACGCCGACCGCCAGCGCTCGGCGCTCCGCTGGCTCAAGCTGCGTCCTGCCGGCGCCGCGCCGGTGGAGGCCCTCGACTGGAGCCGGGCGAAGGAGATCGGGGCGGCGCCGAAAGGGCTCGACTGGCTGGTGATCGACGCGCCCGGCGCGCTGAAGGGCGAGAGGGCGGAGACGCTGGCGGCCGAGGCGCACCATGTGGTGACGCCGGTCGGCGGCTCGGTGTTCGACCTCCGCGCCACGGCGAAATTCCTGTCGGCGCTGGAGGAGATCAAACGCATCCGCAAGGGGCGCGCGACGGTGCATCTGCTGGCCAACCGCATCCGCCGGGGGAAGGCGCAGGCGGCGTTGGAGCGTTTCTTCGACGACGCGGGCCGCGCGCCGGCGGCGTGGATCAGCGACCGCGCGGCCTACGTCGATCTGGCCGGGCAGGGGCTTTCGGTGTTCGACCGGCGCACCAAGACTGCGCAGGCGTTGCAGGCGGAATGGGCGCCGCTGCTCTCGGCGCTCGGGGCGGCGCCGACGTGATCCGCCGAGCCTTGAAAGCGCCGCGGAAACCGCGCAAGCGTGCGCAAGCATTTTCAGGAGTCGCGTCCATGCCTCGCAAGACCGTGCTCGCCGTCGCCGCCGTCGCCTTCGCGGCCGCCTGCACCCAACAGCAGCTTTCCGAAAACCGCGTCGCCGTGGGGGCCGCCGCAGGCGCAGCGCTCGGCGCGGGCGTCGGCCTTCTGTTCGGCGGCGACGACCGCCGCAACGCGCTGGTCGGCGCCGGCATCGGCGCGCTCGCCGGCGCTGCGGTCGGCGACTACCTGCGCCGGCAGGAGCAGGACCTCAACCGCGATCTCGCGGGCACCGGCGCCACGGTCGTGAACACGGGCGATGCGCTGCTGGTGACGATGCCCCACGACGTCACCTTCGCCTTCGGCAGCGCCTCGCTCCAGCCCGAGTTCGTGCCGACCCTGACCGAGTTCGCCGCGACGCTGCGGCGTTATCCGGAAAGCTTCGTCGACGTGATCGGCCACACCGACAACGTGGGCTCCGCGGCGTTCAACCAGCGCCTCAGCGAGCAGCGCGCGCAGACGGTGGCGGATTTCCTGATCGGCCGCGGCGTGCAGCGCGAGCGCGTCGTCGCCTACGGCTTCGGCCTGACCCAGCCCATCGCGACCAACGCGACGGAGGAGGGCAGGGCGCGCAACCGCCGCGTCGAGATCAGGATCACGCCGTTCACGCAGGGCGCCTGACGCGCCTCAGCCGCGGTCCTCGCGGGCCGCGGCGACGAGGCCGCGCAGCGCATCGAGCTGCACGAAGCCGCGCACCACGCTGTCGCCGATCACGAAGGTCGGCGTGCCGTTGACGTCGAGCTTGCGGGCGAGATCGAAGGTCGCGCGCAGGCCGGCCTCGATTTCCGGCGCCTCCATCGCGGCGCGAAGGGCCGCCTCGTCGATCCCGAGATCGTCCGCCGTGGCGAAGACGGCCGCCTCGTCGATCTGTCCCCGGAACGTCATCAGCGCGTCGAAGAACGGCGCGTAGAGCGACGGGTCCATCCGGCCGGCCGCGATGGCGGCACGCGCCGCGACCACCGAGGCCGGGCCGAGCACCGGGAATTCCTGCACGACGAGGCGCACGCCGGGATCCTCGGCCATCAGCGTCGTCAGCGCCCCGTGCGCGGCCTTGCAGTAGCCGCACCGGTAGTCGGAGAACATCGCGATCGTCACATCCGCCTGCGCCGCGCCGATGGCGAAGGAGAAGCCGTCGTCGAACAGGGCGTCGGCGTGCTCGGCGACGAGGTCGGCGTCGGCCTCCGCCTCGGCGGCGCGGCGGCGCATCTCGAGCACCTCGAACACCTCCAAGAGCACCTCCGGGTTCTCCAGCAGGTAGGAGCGGATCCGCGCGTCGACGGCCTCCTGCATCGCCGGGTCGAGCGTCTGCGCCGGCGTCGCGAGCGGAGGCAGGGCGAGGCTGGCGGCGATGAGCGGCGCGGCGAGGCGCATGGCGGCTTTCCTCATGCTGTGCGACCCGTCCGAAGCGGCATCGGGCCGATTGAACCGACAGGGGTATAGCGCGCGTTGCGTCGCAGGGCGAGCCGGCGGTCTTGGAGCGCGGCGCGCGAAAAGGTATCCTCGCGCCACTCGTGATCCGAATGTGCAGGCCGACCATGACAGACCTCGCCCTGGGCGACCGCCGCGTCGACCCGAAGGACGTCAAGAGCTACACGGCGGGCTACATGTTCTCCGTCGTGATCTTCGCGATTCTGGGAACGTCAGGCTTCGCGCACGGGCTCTGGAAGCTCTGGACCGGCGATTTCCTGAACCTCTACATGGTGGCGGGCGCGCTGGTGACGGCCGCGGCGATCGGCGCCTACGGCGTCTACACCATCCTGTCGCGACGCTGGTGCTATCTCGACGTCACGCTGACCACAGGGCGGGAGTTCCGCGTGCGCGGCGGCAAGCGCGACATTCTGGCCCATGTCGCGCGGCTGAAGGAGGCCGGCGTCAGCGCCGAATGACGCAGTCGCCGCGGGCGCGCCGCCGCCGTGTCGCGCGCCGTTGACCGGCGGCCTGCGCGGCCCCATACCCTCGCGCCATGACCGACCTCGCGCGCATCCGGAACTTCTCGATCGTGGCCCATATCGACCATGGGAAATCCACGCTCGCCGACCGTCTCATCCAGATGACGGGCACCGTCGCCGAACGCGACATGAAGGAGCAGCTGCTCGACTCGATGGACATCGAGCGCGAGCGCGGCATCACCATCAAGGCGCAGACCGTGCGGCTGCTCTACAAGGCGCAGGACGGCCAGGAATACACGCTCAACCTGATCGACACGCCCGGCCATGTCGACTTCGCCTACGAGGTGTCGCGGTCGATGCGTGCGGTCGAAGGTTCGCTGCTGGTGGTCGACGCCTCGCAGGGCGTGGAGGCCCAGACCCTCGCCAACGTCTACCAGGCCCTCGACGCCGGGCACGAGATCGTTCCGGTCCTGAACAAGATCGATCTGCCTGCGGCCGAGCCGGAGCGCATCAAGGCGCAGATCGAGGACGTGATCGGGCTCGACGCCTCGGAATCGGTGATGATCTCCGCGAAGACCGGCCTCGGGGTCGAGGATGTGCTCGAGGCCATCGTCACCCGTCTGCCGGCGCCGCAGGGCGTGCGCGACGCGCCGCTCAAGGCGCTGCTGGTCGACAGCTGGTACGACGCCTACCTGGGGGTCATCGTCCTGTTCCGCGTCATCGACGGGGTGATCCGCAAGGGCGACCGCATCCGCATGATGCAGACCGGCGCGGCCTATCAGATCGACCGCGTCGGCGTGTTCTCGCCGAAGATGCTGGAGACGGGGGAGCTCGGTCCCGGCGAGATCGGGTTCCTGACCGCCTCGATCAAGCAGGTGCGCGACACGCGGGTGGGCGACACGATCACCCACGAGCGCAAGCCGGCCGAGACGCCGCTGCCCGGCTACAAGCCGGCGATCCCGGTGGTGTTCTGCGGCCTGTTTCCGGTCGACAGCGCCGATTTCGAGGACCTGCGCGACGCCATCGAGAAACTCGCGCTGAACGACGCCTCGTTCACGCACGAGATGGAGACGTCGGCAGCGCTCGGCTTCGGCTTCCGTTGCGGGTTCCTCGGGCTCTTGCACCTCGAGATCATCCGCGAGCGGCTGGAGCGGGAGTACGACATCGACCTGATCACCACCGCGCCGTCGGTGGTCTACCGCATCACGCTGACCGACGGGACGGAACTGGAGCTGCACAACCCGGCCGACATGCCGGACCCGGTGAAGCTCGAGGCCATCGAGGAGCCGTGGATCGAGGCGACGATCCTCGTGCCGGACGACTACCTCGGCGACGTGCTGAAGCTCTGTCAGGACAGGCGCGGCGTGCAGACCAACCTGACCTACGCCGGCTCGCGCGCGATGGTGGTCTATCGTCTGCCGCTGAACGAGGTGGTGTTCGATTTCTACGACCGGCTGAAGAGCGCCACCAAGGGCTACGCCAGCTTCGACTACCACATCGACGGCTACGAGCCCGGCAATCTCGTGAAGATGCAGATCCTCGTGAACGCAGAGCCGGTGGACGCGCTCTCCATGATCGTTCACCGCGATCGCGCCGAGATGCGCGGCCGGGCGATGTGCGAGAAGCTGAAGGAGCTCATCCCGCCGCACATGTTCCAGGTGCCGATCCAGGCCGCCATCGGCGGGCGGATCATCGCACGCGAGACCATCCGCGCGCTGCGCAAGGACGTGACCGCGAAGTGCTACGGCGGCGACGTGACCCGCAAGCGCAAGCTGCTCGAGAAGCAGAAGGCCGGGAAGAAGAAGATGCGCCAGTTCGGGAAGGTGGAGATCCCGCAGGAGGCGTTCATCAACGCGCTGAAGATGGATTCCTGACCCGCCGCTCTCACGCGGCGCGCGGCGGCGGTCGCTTGACATAATATCGATTATCGGGTTTTCGCGTCACACGAAGCGCCGTCCGCAGGCGCGCGCCGCCACGCAAACCCCGTC
>RECW01000169.1 GCA_007693835.1 Paracoccaceae bacterium
GGCGCGCGCCCGGGCCGCGCTCGGCCCCGACAGGCCGTCGAGATGGGAGAGCGCCCGGGCCGGCGCGAAGGCGCGCGTGGCCGCCTCCGCGGCGGCGATGCGCGCGGGCGGATGGCCGCGCGCGAGGGCGGGGGCCATGAACGTCTCCGCCAGATTGTCGAGGCCGAGCGCGCCGAAGCGCCGCGCCACCGCGACGCGCGCGGGGTCGCCTTCCGCTTCGGTTCCGATCATGGCCTCGTGCGCGAGCACCGCCTCCGCGTAGGCTGCGCCTTCGCCGGTCTCGGGTTCGTAGTCGACCAGCAGGTCCCGCGCCGCCGCGTAGGCCGCCTCGGCCTCACCGCCGCGATCCGCGAGGATCGCCAGCGCCGCGAGCGCGAGGCCGAGCCCCTCGCCGACCGCGCGCGCCTCGGCCGCCGCGCGGAGCAGCCTGCCGCCGAGGTCCGAGGCCCCAAGGCTGAACGCCATCGCCTCCATGTTCTCGGCCATCCCCTGCGGCGGGACCGCGCCGCGGCCGATGCGGAACTCGACAAGGCGGATCATCGCCTCCGCGCCGTCCGGCGAGGACCGGTCGAGGAGCGGCGTGAGCGCGGCTTCGGCCCGCGCCCAGTCGCCCCGGGCCGCGTCGATGCGCGCGAGCAGGATCGCGAGCGGCGCGCTGCCAAGCGGGGGCGGCGGTTCCGAGCGGGCGGCGAGACCCGCGACGCCGTCGGCGTCTTCGAGGCGCCCGGCCTCCAGCAGCGCCGTGCCGACGGGCGCGGCGAGGAGGGCGCGCATCCGCGGCGGCAGATCGGCGAGCGGCGCGCGCAGGGCGGCGACGTCGAGCGCCTGCGCGTCGAGCGCCCCGCCGAGCGCCGCGGCCGCCGCCGCCCACAGCCGGTGGGGACCGGGGCAGTCGACCCCCCGCGCCAGCGGCCCGTCGACAGGCGGGGCCTCGCCTTCGACGACCATCGCCATGTCGGCGAAATGCGGCGCGACGGCGACGTCCTCCGCGAAGGCGGAGATGGCCGCGCGCGCCTCCGCGCCGAAGCCGAAGCGGATCAGCAGCCGCACATACGCCGCCACCGCCTGCGGGTCCGGCCTGTCGAACTCCCCGAGCAGCGCGCGCCGCATCGCGCCGATCTGAAGCGTGGCCGGGGCTTCCCTGCTCCATCCCACGACGTCGAAGCCCGAAGCGGGCAGGCAATGGGCGGGAATCTCGGGCCGGGCCGGCCGGGGTCGTGTCCCGACGCGCTCCTGCGCGATGTCGGCCGCGGTCCGGGCGCGCATCGGCGGCGCGCCGGCCGCGGCGTCGGCGTCCGGTTTCTCCAGCGGGCGATCCGCCGGCGCCGGCAGCGGCTGGTTGGGATCGACCAGCGTCAGCATGCCGCCGCCGGCCGCGCGGCTCAGTTGCTCCAGCAACTGCTGGCGCGCGGTCTCGATCGTCGCCTCAAGGGGATCGGGATCGTTCTCAGCGTCGTCGGCGCGGCTCTGCTCCGGCGCTTCGGGCGCGGCGTCCATGGGTCGATCGGCCGTCTGCGCCGCTTCCGTCCGCGCCGGGATCGCGGCGCGCGCCGGGGGGCGGACGGGGGCCGTCGGCGCGGCGGCGGAGGCTTCGGCCCCCCGCTCGTCGTCGCCCCCTGTCGGCGTCGCCGCGACGCGCGCGTCTTCCGCGTCATCGTCGACCGGGGCGCGCGCGGCGATCGCGGCGGGCCTGCGCGGCGGAGCGACGACGAACCCGGGCGCCGCGGCGCGCGCCGCGGTCGCCTCAGCGGGTTCGGGGGTCTCCGCCAGTCCGGGCACGGCGGCGCCCGTCGTCGAGCCGGCGGCCGGCGCGCCGAGGATCGCCGGCGCCGCCGCGGGTTCGGGTCTCGGCGCGCCGAGCGCGAGGTCGATCACGATGCGTCCATCGCCGAGCCGCTGCACCCGCGCGCCGCAGTCGCAGGCCATGTCGACGGAGAGCCGCGCGCCCCCGTCCGCCGCCTCCGCCGACAGCCCCGCGACGCGGGACAGCCCGCGCGCCGCCCGCGCCGGGGCGAGGTCGAGCGCGGCGACGCCGCCGACCAACGCCGTCAGCGTGCGCCCCGAGACGCTCCAGTCGAAGGCGGCGCCGGGCGCCGCGTCGACGACCAGCCGCGTGTAGCCTGGGTGCTCGCCCGCGCGGACGCGCGCCGCCTCCTGCGCGGCGAGGGGCCCCGCCGCCCAGAGCGCCGCAAGGGCGAGGATCGCGCCGCGCCCGCCTATGCCGCGCCCGCCTATGCCGCACCCGGTCATGCCGCCGCCGCCGCGTTGCGCGTGTTGCTGATCGCCTCTTCAAGCTCGCTGAAGCTCGGGCGCCAGTCGCTCGGGGCGTTCTGCCGGCCGACTTCGACGCAGATGTCGACCGCGTGCTTGTGGAGGTTGGCCACGAGCACTTCTCGCAGCAGCACGTAAAACTGGTGTTCGGTCTCGATGGTCGCCTTCACCTTCGCGGCGAACGGGCCGACGAAGCCGTAGGACAGGAACACGCCGAGGAAGGTGCCGACCAGCGCGCCGCCGATCATCTTGCCGAGAATCTCGGGCGGCTGGTCGATGGAGGCCATGGTCTTGATCACGCCGAGCACCGCCGCGACGATGCCGAGCGCCGGCAAGCCGTCCGCCATCATCTGCAGCGCGTGGGCCGAGTGCAGCGAGTGGTGCAGCTTGCTCTCGAGCTGCTTGTCGAGCACTTCCTCGACCTGGTTCGGGTCGTCGTAATTCATCGAGGCGGCGCGCATCGTGTCGCAGATCAGCTCCACCGCCGTCGTGTCGGCCTGGATCTTCGGATAGCGCGAGAACACCGCCGAGCCCTTCGGATCCTCGATGTGCTCCTCGAGTTCGACCGGCGCCTGGCGCGAGATGCGCAGCAGCTCGAACATCAGGCAGAGCGCGTCGCGCACGTCCGTCGCGCTCCACTTCGGGCCGGCGAAGATCTTCTTCGCGTCGTGCAGGGTGTGCTTGATGACAGGCCCCGGGTTCGCGATCGCGAACGCGCCGATGGCGGCGCCGAGGATCATCATCATCTCATAGGGCAGCGCGTAGAGGATGATGTCGAGCTTGCCGCCGGCGAGCGTGTAGCCGCCGAACACCATCACGAACACAAGCACTATGCCGACGACGCCGCCCATTCTGGACCTTTCTCAGCGCGTTTCGGCGATAGCCGCAGGACGCTGCCGAACGACTCCGCATTACCGCGCGCGGTATGAACATTCCCTGAAGGGCCGGTTCAGTCCCGCAAGGCGCCGACGTTGCGCGCCGCCATCACCGCGCTGACCGCGTAGGCGCGCTCGGGTTGCATCGCGGCGAGTATGCCGGCCGCGGCGTCCGCGCGCATGCGCGACAGGAACCCGGCGGCGAATCTCGGCTCCATGGCGGCGAAGATGCCGGCCGCGTCCTTAGCCTTCATCGTCTCGTAGACGCCGACGAGATGCGCCACGTCGCGCTCGGACGCGCCGTCGGCCAGCGCGAGGGTTCTGGCCAGCTGCTCCTCGGCCGCCTCGAGCACGTCGATCTCGGCGCGGACGCGCGCCTGCGCCACCTCCAGCAGGCGCTCGCGGTCCGCGACCGCCGCCTCCCGCGCCTCGATCGCCGCCACCCGCTCGCGGATCGCCTCCAACAGCGGGCCGGGCGGCGCGTCGCAGGCCGCGGCCTGCTCGCCGAGGGTCCGCGCCCGCCGCTCCTCGGGGATCGGGCGCAGAACGGTGGGCTCGCGCGGCGCCGGCAGCGCCGCCTGCGCGAGTTCGCTCAGCGCGCCCTCGGCGGCGGCGCTGGTGACGCCGATGTCGCCGATGCGCACAGCCGCGGAGCCGAGGAAGCAGAACGCGATGAACAGGAGCGCCCGCGCCGGGCGTTTCATCGGGCGCCGCGCCGCCCCGGCGCGGGTCATCTTTCGGCCCTCAGCGGCTCGCGGCCCGCGGCGGCGCGCTGGCCCGGCGTGCGGTCGGCGCGGCGCAGGTCGGCGAAGGCGTCCTCCTCCGCCTCGTCCTCGTCCTCGTCCTCGTCCTCGTCGAAGATGCTGCGGCGGGGCGGCGGGCTGACCGGTCGGCGCTTGCCGTTCTCGTGGAGCGAGGCGAGCAGCATCTCCAGCCGACCCGCCGCCATCTCGGCCCGCGCGGCGAGCTGGGCGAGGTCGCGCGTCTGGTCGCCGGAGACGGCCTTCGCCGCGTCGAGGGACGCGCGCAGTTCGTCGACCTGCCGCGACAGCGCGGCGATCGCGGCGCCGAGGCCGCTGTCGAGATCCTTCAGCGCGCCCAGCCGGCGCGACAGGGTGCGGCAGTAGAACGCGGCGCCCACGGCGCCGGCGATCAGCAGGACGTCGGCGATCAGATCCATCGGGGTTCTCCCTGTCTCCGCGCGTCAGCGCAGGATGAATTCCGCGACGAGGAGGTCGCGCACCATGCCCTCGCCGACGACGACCTGAACCCGGCGCAGCATCTGGGCGCGCATGCGCAGCATCGATGCGGGGTCCTCGACGGTGGCCGCGTCCACGGCCCGCAGATAGGTGTTGAGCACGTCCACGATGCGCGGCGTCAGCAACCGCACCGTATGCTCCGCCTCCGGCTCGATCTCGAGCTCCGCGGTCAACTGAAGCAGCTGGAGCGTCTCGCCGCGGCCGAGCGAGACGAGGATCGGGGTCAGCGGCACGAAGGCGACCCGCGGCGCATCGCGCGGGGGCGGGCGCGGCGCGAGGACTTCGTGGGAGGGCGGCACCGGAAGGCCGAGCAGGTCGAAGTACATCGCCGCGAAGCCGCCGGCCCCGAACGCCACCGCCAGCACCGGCGCGATCAAGACCCCGAGAAGCCCGCCGCGGGGCTTTGCGGCCTTCTCCTTCTTGGCGTCCGCCATGGCCGGGGTCCTCAGAGGTGGGACTGCGCCGCGCGGGCCAGTCCGTCTGCCGAGAGCCATACGCCCTGAGGGTTAAACGCGTTGTTAAACGGAAATGCCGCAAGCACTCGCTCGAGGCGCAGGGGCGAGAACGCCCGCGCCGCCCCGTCGGAGAAACCGCCTTGGGCCGCTTCGCAAGTCTCTGGTCGGCGCTGCAGCCGCGGCAACGGCTGATCGCGACCCTCGCCTTCGGGGCCATCCTCGCGTCCGCCATCGGGCTGGTGCAGGCGATCCGCACGCCGTCGATGGTCACTCTCTACGGGGGGCTCGACCCTGCGACCGCCGGCGAAGTCGCCCAGGCGGTCGAGGCGATGGGCGTGCGCGTCGAGGCGAGCGGCGCGGCGGTGATGGTGCCCGCCGCCGACCGCGACCGCGTGCGCATGGCGCTGGCCGCGGCGGGCCTGCCGCGCAACGGACCCGCCGGCTACGAGCTGCTCGACGATCTCGGCGGCTTCGGCACCAGCTCGGCGATGTTCGAGGCCGCCTACTGGCGCGCCAAGGAGGGCGAGCTCGCCCGGACCATCCTCGCCGCGCGCGGCGTGCGCAGCGCGCGCGTCCATATCGCCAACCCGGCCTCGCGGCCGTTCGAGCGCGGGGCGAAGCCCTCGGCCTCTGTGACGGTCAGCATGGGGTCCGGCGCGCTCGACCAGGCGCAGGCCGAGGCGATCCGCTTCCTCGTCTCCTCCGCGGTGGCGGGTCTGAACCCCACCGACGTCACGGTGATCGACGCCGCCTACGGCGCGGTGCTGCGTCCGGGCGAGGCCGCCGACGACGCGGCGCAGCGCCCGGCCGGGCCGAACCGGGAGGCGATGCTGAGGGCCGAGATCGAGCGCCTGCTCGCCGCGCGCGTCGGCGTCGGCAAGGCCATCGTCTCGGTCGCCGTCGAGACCCAGAGCGAGAGCGAGACGCTGATCGAGCGCCTGATCGACCCCAACAGCCGCATCGCCATCAGCACCGAGACGCGCGACGTCGAAGAGCGGACTTCCGGCGGCCCGGGCGGCGGCGCCACGGTCGCTTCCAACCTGCCGGTCGACGGCGGCGGCGCGGGCGGCGGCGGCGCCGTCTCCGACCGCACCGAGGCCGAGGAGCGCATCAACTACGAAATCTCCGAAACCCGCCGCGAGCGCGTGCGCCGCGCCGGCGACGTGAAGCGGATCACCGTCGCGGTGCTGGTCGACGGCGTCGTCGCGACCGACGCGGGCGGCGAGCGGGTCTGGACGCCCCGGCCGGCCGCGGAGCTCGACCAGCTACGCGACCTCGTGCGCGCCGCCGTGGGCTACAACGCCGAACGCGGCGACGTGGTGACGGTGGAGACGCTCGAGTTCGCGGAACGCGCGAGCGAAGGCGCCGTCGCCGAGGTCGGCGCCTTCGACTTCCTTTCGCGCAACGGCATGGAGATCTTCCAGATCGCGGCCCTCGCCGCGGTCGCGCTCGGCGTCGCGCTGTTCGTCGTCAAGCCGCTGCTCGCCGCCGCGGAGGCGCAGCAGCCCCCGCCGGGCCCCGAACGGCTGCCGCCGCCGCTGCCCGGCGACGAGTTCGAGGAGTACGGCGGCGCCGGCGAGCCGCTCGACCACATCGCCCGCCTGCGCGCGATGTTCGCCGACCAGAAGGAGGACAGCGCCAACGTCATCCGCAGCTGGCTGGAGCGCGACGTGCAGCGCGACGTCGAAACCGAGGCGGAGACGTGAACCTCATGGCGCGCTACTCGCTCAGTCTCGAGGACTTCGGCGACCCCGCCCGGGGCCGGCCGAGCCAGGTCGAGCGCGCCCACGCCGCCGAGATCGCGCGGGTGCGCGGCGAGGCGCAGGCGGCCGGCTACGCGGAGGGCTTCGCGGCGGCGCTGGCGGAGGCCGAGACGGAGGAGCGGGCGGCCATCGCCGACCTGCGCGAGCGGCTCGCCGACGCGGCGATCGGGCTGGCGGACGCCCGAGCCGCCGCCGTCGCCGCGCTCGGCCCGGTGCTCGCCGCGATCATCCGCGTCGCCGCCCCGCAGGCGGCGGCGGCCGGTCTCGCCGATGCGGTCGTCTCGGCGGTTTCCGAGCGGCTCTCGGCCACGCCAGCCGGCCCCCTTGTCGTCCGCGCGGCTCCGGCGCATGCCGACACGCTCGAAGCGGCGTTGGCCGCCGCCGGGCTCGGCGCCGCCGCTGCGGTGCGGCCGGACCCGACGCTCGACGGCGCGCGGGCGTGCGTCGACTGGGCCGGCGGCGGCGCCGTGTGCGATCCCGAGGCATGCCTCGCCGCGGCGCTCGACACCATAGCGCGCCACTTCGCGCCCCCGGAGGAAAGGACGAGAGATGCCGGATGATCCCACGACCGAGAGCGGCGCCGACCTCGACGCGCTGGAGGCGGCGCGCAAGCTCGCAAGCCTCGCCGCGCCGCGCGACAAGGCGATCTTCGGCGTCCCGATCGAAGTGACCGTCTCCGTGGGCAGGGCGCGGCCGATGATCTCCGAGATCGTGTCGCTGCGCCGCGACTCGGTGCTGCCGCTCGACAGCCGGGTGGAGGATCCGGTCGAGATCTACGTCGGCTCGCAGCTGATCGCGCGCGGCGAACTGCAGGAGCTGGAGGACGAGGGCGGCCGCCTCGGCGTGCGGCTCACCGAGATCATGGATCTCGGGTCGGGAAGCTGACGGGACGCCTGCGGGGAGGGCGCGCGATGCCGATGCGGACGCTCACGCTCGCGCTCGGGCTCGCCCTGCTGGCGGCCGAGCCGGCCCTCGGGCAGGCGATCACGCTCGATCTCGGAGCCGAGGGCGGGTCGCTGACGGCGCGCGTCGCGCAGCTGTTCATCCTGATCACCCTGCTCAGCCTCGCGCCGGGCCTCGCGATCATGCTGACGTGCTTCCCCTTCATGGTGACGGCGCTCTCGATCCTGCGTCAGGCCATCGGCGTGCAGCAGGCGCCGCCGAACATGATGATCGTCAGCCTCGCCCTGTTCCTGACCTATTTCGTCATCGAGCCGGTGTTCCAGGAGGCGTGGCGCGAGGGCGTCCAGCCGCTGATCGACGGGACCATCGAGGAGGAGGAGGGGGTCGCCCGCGCCTTCGAGCCGTTCCGCGTCTTCATGGAGGGCCGGGTGAGCCCGCGCACGCTCTCGGTGATGCTGGAGGCCTCGCCGATGCGCGACAGCCTCGACCCCGCCGACCGCCCGCCGGTGGCCGTGCTGATCCCCGCCTTCCTGCTGAGCGAGATCCAGCGCGGCTTCGAGGTGGGTTTCCTGATCTTCCTGCCCTTCCTCGTGATCGACCTCGTGATCGCCTCGGTGCTGATGTCCATGGGCATGATGATGGTGCCGCCGGCGGTGGTGGCGCTGCCGTTCAAGCTCGCGTTCTTCGTCGTCGCCGACGGCTGGACGCTGCTCGCCGGCGCGCTGGTGAGAGGATATGCGCCATGAGCCAGACGCTGCCCGCCCGCATCGAGCCGAAGAAGCTCACGCCGACCGAAGTCGCCGCGATGGAGGCCAAGGGCCTCGGCGACGTGGCGCACCAGTCGGAAGGCGTGCAGTCGGTCGCCGACCTCAGCCTCGCCGACAAGGCCGCCATCATCATCGCCGCCCTCGGCCCGGAGGCGGCGCCCCATGTGCTCCAGGGCATGGGCGAGAGCACCATCCGCCGATTCGCCCATTCGATGAGCGGGTTGTGGAAGATCTCGCCCGAAGTGCTCGAACAGGTGATCGTCGATTTCACCGACGAACTCGGCGCATCCAACACCATCCGCGGCGGCGCGACGGAGGCGCGGCGCATCCTGAAGGAGTTGCTCGACGACGACTCGGTCTCCCGCATCATGGACGACGTCGACGTCGCCGGCGGGCGCACCTTGTGGGAGAAGCTGTCGAACTCGTCCGATCAGGCGCTCGCGGGATTCCTGCGCCACGAGCACCCGCAGACCGCGACCGTGGTCCTGTCGAAGATGCGCTCCGACAAGGCGGCGCGCATCCTCGAGCGGCTCGACCCGGAGTTCGCGCAGATCGTCGTGCTGCGGCTGGCCCGCGTGCCGCGTCTCGACTCGGAGGTGATGGACCTGATGCGCGACGTGATCCAGACCGAGTTCCTCGCCGTGATGCAGCGCGAGCAGGCGACGCGCCGCCCGGCGGACGTGATCGGCTCGATGATGAACAACGTGTCCTCCGCGCAGCGCACCCGCCTGCTCGCGCAGTTGGAGCAGGAGAAGCCGAAGCTCGCCAAGCTGGTCCAGAAGGTCATGTTCACCTTCGCCGACATCACCGAGCGGGTCGAGCCGCGCGACGCGGGCCTGCTGCTCAAGGCGGTGGACGAGCCGACCATGCTGCTCGCGCTGAAGGCCGCCGAGCACAACGCGCCGCGGGTGATCCGCTTCTTCCTCGACAACATCTCCAAGCGCCTCGCGCAGCGGCTGGAGCAGGAGATCGCGGGCCACCCGGAGGTGAAGCTCCGCGACGGCGAGGCCGCGCAGGCCGAGGTCGTCAGCGTGGCGCGGGAACTCGCGCGGACCGGCGAGCTCAAGCTGCTCGAGTCCGACGAGGAGGAGTGACCGCGCCCCGCGCGAACGCCCATTTCCCCACCGCGCCGGTTGACTTCGCGGGGACGACGCGTCATCTCCCGCTCGACCCGCCGCCCTGCGCTGCGGGCGTCCAAGGAGGATCCAGTGGAACCTGGCAGTAGTCGACGGGCTGCCCGCTTTGCGCGGCGCAGCCTGCTGATCGGAAAAGCACGCCGGTTGCGCTGACCTGCCCCTGACCGGGCCCGGGTTCGCATTCGGCGGACCACGACCCGGAGAAGGAGGCAGGGCCATGACCCTTGCGAACACTCTCGCGCCGAAGGCGCGCGCCCTCACCGCCGCCGCCATGCGCGACTGGCTCGACCGCGGCGATCTCGGCTCGATCCGCGTGGCGCTGTCGGCGCAGCACGCCGCCGACCTCGCCAACGTGCTCGGCGCCTTCGAGGCGGCCGACATAGCCCGGCTGCTGGCGACGATGCCGGTGCGCCTGCAGGCGGAGACCTTCGGCTACTTCGACGCCGACCTGCAGCTCGCCCTCGCCGAGACCCTCGACCGCCGGGCGCTGACCGCCATCGTCGCAGCGATGTCGCACGACGAGCGGGCAGACCTGTTCGCCAGCCTCTCCGAAGAGAGCCGCGCCGTGCTCCTGCCCGGCCTCGCCAAGGCCGAGCGCGACGACATGCTGAAGCTCTCGGCCTACGAGGAGGGCACGGTCGGCTCGGTGATGACGTCGGACTACGCGACGCTGCCGCCGCGCCTGACGGCGCCCGAGGCGGTGGAGCACCTGCGCCGCGCCGCCCCCGACGCCGAGACGATCTATTCGGCCTATGTCCTGAACGACGACCGCCAGCTGGTCGGCGCGGTGCGGCTGCGCGACCTGATCCTCGCCCGCGCCGGCCAGACGGTCGGCGATCTGATGCAGACCGACCCGCCGCACATCCGCGCCGGCGCGCCGCGCGAGGAGGCCGTGGCGCTGATCGCGAAGTACGACCTGCTGGCGCTCCCGGTGATCAACGGCGGCGACAAGATGGTCGGCATCGTCACCGCCGACGACGCGCTCGACGTCGCCGAGGCCGAGGCGACCATCGACTTCCACCGCCAGGCTTCGGTGGGCGAGGTCGGCGCCAGCGTGCTGAAGGCGCCGCTCTGGCTGCTCTACCGCGCCCGCGTGGTGTGGCTGGTGCTGCTGGTGTTCGGCAACATCTT
>RECW01000189.1 GCA_007693835.1 Paracoccaceae bacterium
TCAGCGTCCATTGCGAGGCGGCGTAGTAGCGCTCGCGCCGCTCGCGCTCGCGGCGCTCTTCGCGGGTCTCGGACGGGATCGGCAGATCGTCGAGCACGGCCATGGCCTCAGCCCCCCAGCCGGATGCGCGGGTCGAGCCACGCGAGCAGGATGTCGGAGACGGCGTTCATCACCACGATGATCGTCGTCAGCAGCAGCAGGATCGCGCCGGCCACGTTCATGTCGAGGTCGAGATAGGCGCGCAGCAGAAGCTCCCCGAGCTCGGTCAACCCGAGCACCGCCGCCACGATGGGCAGCTCCGAGAAGATGCGGTTGACGTCGAAGCCGATGGTCGAGACCACCGGGTTGATCGCGAGCCGCGCGGGATATTTCAGGATCAGCCGCCCTTCCGGCACGCCGCGCGCCCGCGCCGCGACCACCGAAAGCTTGTTCAGCTCGTCCGACATCGTCGCGCGGACCGTCTGGATCTGGTAGGCCATCGCCGACCACGCCAGCACGAAGGCGGGCAGCCAGAGGTTCTTCAGCAGGTCGACGAACTTGGCGAAGGACCATGGCGCGTCGGCGAACTCGCGGGAGAACAGCCCGCCCACGTTCGCCCCGAACCAGCGGTTGGCGAAGTAGAGCAGGATCAGCGCCAGCAGGAAGTTCGGCAGGGCGAGACCGAGGTAGGAGAAGATCGTCAGCCCGTAGTCGACGCCCGAGCCGCGCCGCACCGCCGCCCAGACGCCGATGGGGATGGAGACGGCGTAGGTGATCAGCAGCGTCGCCATGAGCAGGCCGAGCGTCAGCCACCCGCGGTCGCCGATCACGGCGGCCACCGGCGTCTCGAAGGCGAAGGCCATGCCGAAGTCGCCGCGGAGCACGATGCCGCCGATCCAGCTGAAGTACCGGGCCGTCATCGGGCGGTCGAGCCCGAGTTCGACCCGGATCGCCTGGATGTCGGCTTCGGTCACCGTCAGCCCGAGGCCGGAGAACTTACGGAACGCGTAGCGGTCGGCGTAGTCGCCGGGCGGCAGCTCCATGATCAGGAAGACCATGATCGAGACGAAGAACAGCGTCGCGATCATGCCGATCAGGCGTTCGAGGGCGAAGCGGAGCATGGGCTCTCCCGGCGCGATGCGAGGCCGCGCCCCGGATGGGGGCGCGGCCGGTTGGTCGCGTCAGTCGGCGGCGAGGAACCACTGCTGCGGACGGTAGGGGTAGACCCAGTAGAAGTCGTAGGTCTTGGCCGTCAGCGGCTGGACGTTCCGGAGGTCGTTGCGGAACACGTAGGGGGCGACGATGTCGCCGACCGTGCCGATCTTGATCATCTCGTCGAGATGGATCTGCGCGATCTCGCGGCCGAGCGCGTCGGATTCCGGCGTGCCGAGCGGGTGCTGGATGAACTCGTTCGCCGCCTCCCAGAGCCGGATGATCGAGGCGGGCGGCTCCACGCCCTCGGCGCCGTCGGTGTTGCGCCACTGCGACCAGGCGACGCCCGGACCCGGGTTGAAGAAGTCGCCGAAGGGCGGGACCAGCCGGGTGATGTCGTTGCTGATCGCCGGCCCCGAGACGCCGTCGTTCTTCCAGCTCAGGATGTCGAGGTCGTTGTTGTTGCCGGCGGCGCGGTACTCGTCCGACGTCACCTCGCGCAGGTCGACCCGCACGCCGACCGCCGCCCAGTAGTCGCGGGCCAGTTCATGAAGCTGCACCGGCCCGCCCTGGTTGGCGTAGGTGAGCCGCAGCACCAGCGGGCGACCGTCGGGGCGGACGCGCACGCCGTCGGCGCCGCGGGCGAGGCCCATCTCGTCGAGCAGGGCGTCAGCCCGCGCCGGGTCGAACGCGATGTGGTAGGTCATCATGTCGTCGTCGAGGAAGCCGACCGTCGCCGGCTCCATCGGCAGGGCGGTCATCGGCGTGCCCTGGCCGAGGAAGACGATCTCGTTGATCTCGTCGCGGTTCAGCGCCAGCGACATCGCCCGCGGGAAGCGCGGATCGCCGAAGATCTCGCGCAGCACCGGGTCCTTGGAGCCGCGGTTGAACGAGTAGTAGGTGTTCTCGCCGAGCGCGGGCGCCAGGTTGATCGTGTAGTTCCCGCGCGCCTCGTTCTCCTTCAGCAGCGGGAAGTCGTCGAGGAACACCGCCTGCTGCTTCCACACCACGTCGCCGTTCATGATGCGCAGGTTGTTCACCTCGCGCTCAGGCACGTAGGTCTCGCGGATCTCGGGGATGTAGGGCAGCTGGTTGCCCGCCGTGTCGACCATGTGGAAGAACGGGTTCGCCACGAGCCTCCGGCCGTCCGCCGTATCCTCGACCACGATGTGGCTCTCGAGCGTCGGCTTGACCGCGACGCCGATGGCGCGGGCGCGGGCGGCGTCCTTCAGCAGGGGCGAGGGCACGTCCTTCCAGTCCGACGCGCCGTAGTAGAAGTTCACCGCCTCGGCTTCGGTCGCGAAGCCGTGCTCTGCGCGCAGCGCCGCGGCGTCCGCGTTGTGGCGGTCCATGAACCGGCCGAGGAAGTGGCGCGGCAGGAAGGCCTGGCCGTAGTCGACGGCGAAGCGGTTGACGATGCCGGGCGTCGGCGCGGGGAAGGTGAAGCGCACCGTCACGTCGTCGACCGCCTCGACCTTCGCCGGCTCGCCCGAGAACAGCCAGCGCGCCGGCGTGCTCGGGAAGATCTCGGGGTTCAGCAGGATGTCGTTGTGCCAGAAGGCGACGTCATGCGCGGTGAACGGCGCGCCGTCGGACCAGCGGTGGCCTTCGCGCAGGCGGAAGGTCAGCACGGTGAAGTCGTCGTTCCACGCCCACGCCTTCGCAACGTTCGGAACGATGGTCTGCAGATCGTCGCTGTAGCGCACGAGGTTCACATGGCGCACCGACAGCAGGTCCGACGTGCCGGCCTCGGTGGCGCGGGAGGTGCCGGCGATCACGCCGCCGTAGACGCCGATCGCGGTGTAGGGCGCGACGACGAGGGGCTCGGCCGGCAGGCGCTCGGCGAGGGGCGGCAGGTCGGGGTTGCCGAGGATGCGCGCGTTGAACGACGCGATCTCGGGGTTCTCGGCGAAGGACAGCGTGCAGGACGCCGCCGCCTCGAACTCCGCCAGCTCGAACTGCTGCGGGAACGCAGGGGAGAGCCCCTGCATGTCGGCGACGGTGACGGCGGGGCAGGCGGCGGACGCGGCGGCGGCGAGCGTCGCGCTCGCCGCGCCGCCGAGGAGGAGGGCGCGAAGGGCGGCGGGCATCTGGTCTGTCTCTCTCGTCATGGCGCGGAATCGACTTCCGCCTGTCGCGACCTTGCCAGCGCTTTGCGACACTTAAATGAAATCCGGAAAAGTATAGCTTTGCTCTATGCAGGCATGCGTCGTCCCGCGAGCGCCGCCTCAGGGACCGGCCGCCTCGAGCCCCGCAGCCGCGTCGAACAGCGCCGCCACGGTCGCGACGGCGCGCATCTCGGGCGTCGCGGCGAGGTAATGGCGCACGGTCAGGCCGTCCGCGACGCGCACGGCCGCGACGGCGGGATCGACGCCGATCTCGCCGCGCATCGCGACGCCGACGCCGATGCCGGCGATGACGGCCGCGCGCATCGACTCCCAGCTGCCGAGGTCGAGCGCCGTGATCGGCGCGACGCCGGCCGCGGCCGCGGCGGCGTCGAACACGCGCCGCGTGCCTGACGCCGGTTCGCGCCGGATCAGCGGCGTGCGCGCGACCGTCGGCCAATCGGCCGCGCCCGCCGCGGCGAGCGCATGCCCCGCGGGAACCATCAGCACGATCTCCTCGTCGCAGATCTCCAGACAATCGAGATCGGGCTCCGGAGCCGGCAGCGTGCAGAAGGCCGCCTCCAGCGCCCCGCGGCGCAGCATCTCGAGCAGATCGAACGAGGCCATGGACCGCGCCTCGAGCCGCACGCCGGGATGCGCCGCCATGAAGCGCGACAGGGCCGCCATGACGAACTGATGGGTCGAATACCCGACGCGGAGCGCGCCGGTCAGCAGTTCGCGCTCGGCCCGGAGCGCGGCCTCCACCTCCTCGGCCAGCGCGAGCAGGGCGCGTATCTTGGGCATCAGCGCCTCGGCCGCGGCGCTCGGGCGGATGTCGTGACCGTTGCGCGCGATCAGCCGCACCCGATAGCGCGCCTCCAGCGCGCGGATCTGCGTCGATACCGACGGCTGGCTGACCCCCAGCGCCTCGGCGGCGCGGGAGAAGCTGCCGCGCCGCGCCACCGCCTCGAGCATCCGCAGCTGGGCGAGCGTGATCATCTGCGTCGCGTCGCGCCGCCGGTCGCCCGCGCCGGGCCCGAGCGCGGCGTCATGCGTCGACGAACGGATACGGACCCGACCCCGCGTCGATGAAGCTCGTCTGGCTCGACAGCCCCGCCCCGGTCCAGCGATGGACCAGCACGGCGCCGGGGTCGAGGTCGAAGGCGGCGGGCGCTTCGGCGCGCGTATCGAGCCGCACGGCGTGACAGGGGGCGGGGGCGATCATCGCCGGGCGGCCCGCCCAGACGGTCGCGAGCGTCCGATGCACGTGCCCGCAGGCGACGAGGCGGATCGTCTCGTGGCGCGCGACCGTCTCGGCGAGGGCGTCCGCCGCGCGCAGGTTGATCGCGTCCATGTGGCCGATGCCCGTCTCGAACGGCGGGTGGTGCAGGAACAGGATCGCAGGGCGCTCCGGCCGCGCCGCGAGCGCCGAGTCCAGCCACGCGCACTGCGCCGCCGAGACCACGCCGTGGGAGAACCCCGGCGCGCTGGTGTCGAGCCCGATCAGCGTCAGCGCCCCCACGTCCGCCGCGAAGTCGAGCGTTTCGCCGTCGGGGCCGCCGAAGGCGTCGCGGAACGGGGCGCGGGCGTCGTGGTTGCCGGGGATCGCGAACAGCGGGGCCGAGACCTCCGCCATCGCCTCGCGGAAAAGGGCGTAGGCCTCCGGTTCGCCCTTGTCGGCGAGATCCCCCGACACCACCACAGCGTCGATCCCGCCGAGGCGCGCGTCGAGGTCGGCGATGTGCCGGGCGGCGCGGCGCAGGGCCGACAGCGTGTCGACCCGGCCGTAGGCCGGCGCGCCGCCGGCGAGAAGATGGGTGTCGGACAGCTGGACGATGACGGTCACGCCGCGGGCCCTCGCGTGTTCAGGGCGCGTTGGGGCGCGCGCCGTCGCGCCCCGCGCCGATGCTCCTCGGGTTATCGCACGGGCGGCCGGAATGTCGAGCGCATGGCGCCCGCGCGCCGACAGCGCCGAGGCGCGCTGCTCGATGGGTTGAGGCCGGAAGTCCCCGCCCCGGCGCGCGGCCGACGTTCGCACGGTTCAGAACCAACGCCCGGCGCGGCGGCGAGCCGCCGAGCGGACGCGAGTCGCGCGCGCAGGGCGCGCGCCGCCGACCCGCCGCCTAGAGCGGATACCGGAAAGTCGCCGCCAGCGCCGCGCCGTCGGGCAGGTCGGCCGCGCGCACCGCGAGGACGTCCGCGCCGGTGGCGAGCGCCATCATGGCGATCCGGTCGAGCACGCCGTAGCTCGACGGGCCCTCGGCCTCGGCGAAGGTCACGGCGCCGGTCTCGTCGTCGACGCTTCCGGGCAACACGCGGTCCATGTCGACCATCAGCATCTCGACGGCCCCCTGCGCGGCGGCGCGGGCGGTCGTCGAGACGTCGGCGCTCGTGCGGCCCTGATCGGCGCGGCGGGCGAGCAGCGCGCGGCGCTCGGCGATCTCGGCGGCGTAAGCCGCGTCGAGGATGGGGCGGGCGGCCTGCGCGAGCTCGAGCGGCGTCATGCGGTCGATCTCGCCGCGGATACCCTCGGCGAGCAGCGCGGGATAGCTCGCCACCGATCGGAACACCTCGTCGAGCGGCGGGTTGGAGGCGAGCGCCATGGGCCCCGCCGCCGCCGGCAGGGCGGCGCGCAGCGCGGCGTCGACGGCGCGGGCGTACTGGCGCAGGCGCACCTTCTTGCCTTCCGAGCCGACGATGCGCTGGGAGTGCGAGCGGTCGTTGATCGAGGCCTTGCCGACGGCGCTCGCCGCGTCCTTCGGCATGTCGGCGACGCGGATCTCCACCGGCGCCATGTCGGGGAAGAACTCGATCAGCCGCGCGCTGTTCTCGGCCAGCGCCAGCACGAAGCCGGCATGGGCGTGGGTGACGGCGCGCAGCAGCGGCTTCAGGTGGAAGCGGTCGGAGACCTGCACGGTGGGCGCGACGCGGTTGGCGAGGCGGAAGGTCCAGACATGGTCGGGCGTCGCCAGCACGGCGAGGCTGCGGGCCTGGCGCTCCCAGAACGCGTCGTCCTCGGCGAGGTCGTCGAACTGCTCCTCGAGCGGCCAGCGGCGGCGCTTGTCGAGCCCGGCGGCGTCGAGCTGCGCGATCGCCTCGCGCACGCCGTTGGCGTAGGCGATGCGGCTGGCGCCGATCTCCGTCGAGACCGGCGTGGTCTCGACGTAGAGAGAGACGCAGGCGTCGGCGCGGAGCGCGGCGAGCGCGAGGAGTTCGGCGCGGGTCGGCGTGTCGATGGGCAGCATCGGCGTATCCCTTCGAAGGGTGATCGGCGCCCGCGTGAACACCAGCGCCGCGCCGCGCGATACGGCGGCGGGACGCGGCGCACAGCCGCAGGACGCCGCGCACAGCGCGCGCCGCGGCCGACGCCCGGCGCGCCGTTGGCCCGGAAGCCTCAGGATTGGTAGACTACCACGTGATTCATCCAAGGGGAGAGCAGGCGTGGCGGAGACCCATCGCCCCGGCGCGGTCGAGCGGGCGCCGGCCCTGGCGCCCCTCGCCTTCTCCACCGCCGACATCGCCCCGCGCGAGGCGCTGGACTTCTGGCGCGACCGCTTCGGGCGACTGAACGACGTCATCCCTGCCCCGGACGCGCCGTTCGCCGCGCGCGTCGACTACTGGCGGGTGGGCCGCTTCGCGCTGGCCAACACGAAGTGCTCGCCGGCGCGGCTGGTGCGCACGCGGGCGCATGTGCGGCGCAGCGACTTCGACCACTGGGTGCTGCGCGTCTCCCGCCGCGGGGTCGTGCGCTCGCGCTCGGGCGAGCGCGCCTACGTCAGCCGTCCGGGCGACCTCGTGCTCGAACGGCTGACGGACCCCTACGACGACTGCTGGGACGCCGACGAATGGGTGGGCGTGATGCTGGCGCCGGGCGTGTTTCCCGCGCTCGACCGCGGCCTGGCGGCGCTCCCAAGCGGGCCCGTCGCCGGCGTGCGGGCCGCGCTGCTCGCCGACTATCTGCTCGCCCTCGACCGGCGGCTGCCGGCGATGACGCAGGCCGACGTCGAGGCGGTCGCCGACGCGACGCACGCGATGATCGCCGCCCTCTCCCCCGATGGCGTCGCCGACCCGGAGCGCCGCGCGCTGGCGGCGCGGGTGCGCGTCGAGCAGGTCATCCGCGCCAATCTCGGCTCGGCGCGCCTCGACAGCCGGCGCATCGCGGCGCTGGCCGGGATTTCGCGCTCGACGCTCTACCGGCTGTTCGAGGACGACGGCGGCGTCGCGGGGCATGTGTGGCGCGTCCGGCTCGACGCGGCGCGCGCGGCTCTCGCCGACCCGGCCCGCGGCGGCGAGACGATCTCGGCCGTCGCCGCGCAGTCGGGCTTCCATTGCCCGGCCTCCTTCAGCCGCGCCTTCAGGCGCCGTTTCGGCGTCTCGCCCCGCGCGCTCCGCGAGGAAGCCGGCGCCGTGCGCGACGCGCGCGCCGCGACGCCTGCGGCGGGGCGCGATTTTCTCGACGTGTTGTTCGCCCTGTCGTGAGAACGGCCGGGGCGACGCGCCGACGGTCGGCGCGTGGTCGTGCCGGCCGCGCCGGCGGACCCGGCGGCGCCATGCCGACCCGGGGCGACGGCCGCAACGCCATGGACAGGGGCTTCGCGGAGGCTTACTTCCCCGCCGCACTCGCAGGGAGGTGACGCCGATGCTCGCCGAAGCGCGCCGCCGGAAGCGGCCGTGGGCCGCCCCGACCGCCAAGCCGCGCCGCATCGGGTTGCCGCCGCCCTTCATCCTCGCGATCCTCTACGCGTCGCTGATCGTCGGCGGCGCCGGGCTGCTGATGACCCCGTGGGCCCAGGCGCGTCCGTTCGGCTGGTCCGACGCGTTCTTCACCGCGGCGTCCGCCGTCACGGTCACCGGCCTCGTGGTGCTCGACGCCGGCAGCGATTTCACGCCTTTCGGCCACGCCGTCCTGATGGCGCTGTTCCAGGCGGGCGGGCTTGGCCTGATGACCTTCGCCGTCCTGCTGCTGTCGGCGCTCGGCCTGCCCATCGGCATCTCGGAGCGCCTGTTCCTCCGCGCCGACCTCGCGCAGACTTCGGTGGCCGATCTGCTGCGTCTGGTCTGGATCCTCGTGAAGTTCGTCGTCGTGGTCCAATCGGTGGGCATCGCGCTGCTCTGCATCGTGTTCATCCCCGAGATGGGCTGGATCGAGGGCTTCTGGTTCGCCTCGTTCCACACCGCCTCCGCCTTCAACAGCGCAGGCTTCGCGATGCGGACGGACAGCCTCGCCGACTGGGTGGACCATCCGCTGATCAACGTCGTCGTGCCGGCGCTGTTCATCATCGGCGGCATAGGCTTCAGCGTGATCACCGACGTCTGGCGGACGCGCCGGTGGAAGGCGCTCTCGTTCCACTCCAAGATCATGCTGGCGGGTTCGGCGGGGCTGCTGGTCTGGTCGGTCGCGATGTTCGCCATCCTCGAATGGCGCAATCCCGAGACTTTGGGCCAGATCGACGCCGTCGGCACGAAGCTGATGGCGAGCTGGTTCCAGGCCGCCACCACGCGCTCGGCGGGTCTCTCGACGCTCGACGTCGCCGGCCTGCGCGACGAGACGGCGTTGATGTTCATCTCGTTGATGCTGATCGGCGGCGGCCCGACATCCACCGCCGGCGGCATCAAGGTCTCGACCTTCGTGGTGATGCTGATGGCGGTGGTGGCGTTCTTCAAGCGCCGCGACACGCTGCACGCCTTCGGCCGCAGCCTCGGGCTCGAGGAGGCGCTGAAGGTGCTGGCGCTCACCATGATGGCGCTGCTGATCGTGATGATGAGCACCTTCGCCCTGCTGCTGAGCCACGACGGCGACTTCGTCGACATCGCTTTCGAAGTCGCCTCGGCGTTCGGCACCGTGGGCCTGTCGCGCGGCTTCACGTCCGAACTCGACGGTTTCGGCCGCGGGCTGATCGTCGTGCTGATGTTCGTCGGCCGCGTCGGCCCGCTGACGCTCGGCTACTTCATCGCGACCCGCGTCGCCGCCCGCATCCGTTACCCCTCGGCGCAGGTTTACCTGGGCTAGCCGGCGCTCACTCCCCGCCCATCAGCCGACGCATCGTCTCGTCCTGCCGCGCGCGCGATTCCTCCGGCGTGCGCGCGGCGGGCGACGGGATGCTGTCGCGCCGCCAGGCGGCGAGGTCGTCGATGTAGAGCCGCACGGAAGTCCAGATCACGGGGATGCACTCCGTCAGGATCGCGTCGCGGCGACCCACGTCCGACAGGCGCTCGCGCTCGGCCGCGAGCATGCGCGTGAAGCCGAGGAAGAAGGTTTCGCCGAGCCGCAGCACTTCCTGCGCGTCGTCCACGCTGGCGATGCGCTCGCTCGTCATGGCTTCGGCCATGATGAAGTTGATCTGGTCGAGCAGCGTGCGCGCCACCGGACGGGGCACCGTGGAGGCAGGATCCTCCGCGCCGTCGAGATGATGGAAAACGGCGGCGCGGCAGAGCTGGAAGCGCGCCCGGGCCTCAGGGGTGGCGTAACCCATCCTATGTCGCGGATCGTCCGCCGTCGCGGCGGCCGCGCAGAGCGCCGCGACCGCGACGACGACGCGCATCAGGCCTGCCCGCATCAGAACGGCGTCGCGTCGTCGGCGCTGAGGTAGGCGGCGACGACCTTCTTCACCCCGGCCTTGTCGAAGGCGACGGTCAGCTTGTCGCCCTCGATCGCCTCGATCACGCCGTAGCCGAACTTCTGGTGGAACACCCGCTCGCCGGTCTCGAACGCCGCCACCGCCTCGGCGTCGATGGTCAGGCGGCGCGTCTCCTGCGGCGCGCTCAGGCCGCGGGCGCCGCCGCGCGCCTGCATCCGCCGCCAGCCCGGCGAATTGTAGACCGACGCGGCCGCCGCCTGCTCCTCCAGCGCCGAGGGCGCGGCGGGGCCGGCGCCCCATCCCGCCGCCGACAGACCCGACGGCGTCAGCACCTCGACATGCTCTTTCGGCAACTCGTCGACGAAGCGCGAGGGCAAGGCGGATTGCCACTGGTTGTAGACGCGCCGGTTCGCCGCGAAGCTGATGGTGCAGAGCTTCCGGGCCCGGGTGACCCCCACGTAGGCCAGTCGCCGCTCCTCCTCGAGCCCTTTCACCCCGTTCTCGTCCATGCTGCGCTGCGAGGGGAACAGCCCGTCCTCCCACCCCGGCAGGAACACGGCGTCGAACTCCAGCCCCTTGGCGGCGTGGAGCGTCATGACGCTGACCTTCTCCGCCGCGTCCTCCTGCGCGTTGTCCATCACCAGCGAGACGTGTTCGAGGAAGCCGGTCAGGTTCTCGAATTCCTCCAGCGCCTTGACCAG
>RECW01000241.1 GCA_007693835.1 Paracoccaceae bacterium
CGGCGAGCCTCATTCCCATTCGATCGTCCCCGGCGGCTTGGAGGTGACGTCGTAGACGACCCGGTTCACGCCGCGCACCTCGTTGACGATTCGGCCCGCGACCCGACCCAGAAAGCCATGGTCGAACGGAAAGTAGTCGGCCGTCATGCCGTCGACCGACGTCACCGCGCGCAGCGCGAGCACGAAGTCGTAGGTGCGCCCGTCGCCCATCACGCCGACCGTGCGCACCGGCAGCAGCACCGCGAAGGCCTGCCAGATCACGTCGTAGAGGCCCGCGGCGCGGATCTCCTCCAGATAGATCGCGTCCGCCTTGCGCAGGATGTCGAGCTTCTCCCGCGTCACCACGCCGGGGCAGCGGATCGCGAGGCCCGGGCCGGGGAAGGGGTGGCGGCCGACGAAGGCCTCCGGCAGCCCGAGCTCCCGCCCGAGCGCGCGCACCTCGTCCTTGAAAAGCTCCCGCAGCGGCTCGACCAGCTTCAGGTTCATCCGCTCGGGCAGACCGCCGACGTTGTGGTGGCTCTTGATCGTGACCGACGGCCCCCCGGTGACCGAGACCGATTCGATCACGTCCGGATAGAGCGTGCCCTGCGCGAGGAACGCGGCGCCGCCCACGGCCTGCGCCTGCGCGTCGAAGACGTCGATGAACAGCCGCCCGATGGTCTTGCGCTTCGCCTCGGGGTCCTCGACGCCCGCGAGCGCGTCGAGGAACCGCGCGCTCTCGTCCGCGGCGATCAGCGGGATGTTGTAGTGGTCGCGGAACAGGCGCACGACCTCCTCCGCCTCGCCGGCCCGCATCAGCCCGGTGTCGACGAAGATGCAGGTGAGGCGGTCGCCGATCGCCTCGTGGATCAGCACGGCGGCGACGGCGCTGTCGACCCCGCCCGACAGGCCGCAGATCACCTGGCCGTCGCCGACCTGATCACGAATTTTCGATATGGCTTCATCGCGATAGGCGGCCATGCTCCAGTCGCCGCTCAGCCCCGCGATGCGGAACAGGAAGTTGCGCAGCAGCAGGTCGCCGGCGGTGGTGTGGCTGACCTCGGGGTGAAACTGCACGCCGTAGAAGCCGCGCGCCTCGTCGGCGATCGCGGCGAACGGCGCGCCGTGCGAGGCGGCGACGACCGAGAACCCGTCGGGCAGCCGGGCGACGTGGTCGCCGTGGCTCATCCACACGTCGCGCCCGAGCCCCGGCTCCGCCCAGCCCTCGAACAGCGGCGAGGCGGCCGCCACGGTCAGCGCCGCGCGGCCGAACTCGCGGTTGTCGCCGGCCTCCACCGCGCCGCCGAGCTGCGCGACCATCGTCTGCTGGCCATAGCAGATGCCGAGGATGGGCGCGCCGCGGCCGAACAGGCTCGGTTCGGCGCGCGGGGCGTCGGGCGCCGTGACGCTGGCGGGACCGCCGGAGAGGATCACCGCCTTGGGCGCGAAGGCGTCGAGGAACGCCGCGTCCACCCGGTCATAGGGGTGGATCTCGCAATAGACCTGCGCCTCGCGCAGCCGGCGGGCGATCAGTTGCGTGACCTGGCTGCCGAAATCGACGACCAGCACGCGCTCATGGGTGGGCTCGGCCATGGCTTCGGCTTACGCGCGGGGGGCGCGGCGCGCAAGGTCGCCTCCGCGCCCCCGGAGGGCGGTTTCCGCCCACGGCGCGCCCCGTCGATCCGGTAACTGCGGAAGGAAAGGCGGCAGGAGGCGACGCGATGGGCGAGACGGATCTGGTCGGCGAGGCGGAGAGCGCCGGCGCGCGGCGCGGGCGGCGCAGCGGCGGCGGCGCGGCCCGACGCGCCGAGCGCACGGCGCCGAAGCTGGAGGCCGCGCGGTTCATCGAGCGGCGCATCCCCGAGTTCGAGATCCTGAACGCCGAGGCGCTGGAGATCATCGAGACCAACGCCGAGACGGTGCTGGAGGAGATCGGCGTCGCCTTCACCGAGAACCCCGCGGCCCTCGACCGCTGGCGCGCCGCGGGGGCGGATGTGCGGGGCGAGCGCGTCCGCATCCCGCGCGGCCTCGCCCGCAGCCTCTGCGCCACCGCCCCCGCCCAGTTCACCCAGCACGCCCGCAACCCGGCGCGCAGCGTCGAGATCGGCGGAAAAAACACCGTGCTGGCGCCGGTTTACGGCCCGCCCTTCGTGCGCGATCTAGACGGCGGCCGGCGCTACGCGACCATCGAGGATTTCCGCAACTTCGTGCGGCTGACCTACCTGTCGAAATGGCTCCACCACTCCGGCGGCACGGTCTGCGAGCCGACCGACGTCGCGGTGAACAAGCGCCACCTCGACATGCTGCTCGCCCACATGACGCTGTCGGACAAGCCCTACATGGGCGCCGTCACCGCGCCCGAGCGCGCCGTCGACAGCGTGCGGATGTCCGAGATCCTGTTCGGGCGGGACTTCGTCGCCGCCAACGCGGTGATGACCTCGCTGATCAACGTGAACTCGCCGCTGACCTTCGACGCGACGATGATGGGGGCGCTGGAGGTCTACGCGGCGGCGAATCAGGCGGTGATCCTGTCGCCGTTCATCGTGGGCGGCGCGATGGCCCCGGTGTCGGTCGCCGGCACCCTGACGCAGGTGCTGGCCGAGGTGCTGGCGGGGGTGGCCTACACGCAGCTTGTCCGCCCCGGCGCGCCGGCGATCTTCGGGGCGTTCGTGACGTCCATCGACATGAACTCGGGCGCGCCCACCTTCGGCACGCCGGAGGCGTCGAAGATTCTCTACGGCGCAGGGCAGCTCGCGCGGCGGCTCGGCCTGCCGTTCCGCTCGGGCGGGGCGCTCTGCGGCTCTAAGCTGCCGGACGCGCAGGCGGCCTACGAGACGGCGAACACGCTGAACGCCATGCTGCTCGGCGGCGTGAACTTCTGCCTGCATGCGGCCGGGTGGCTCGAAGGCGGGCTGGTGGCCAGCCTCGAGAAGTTCGTGATGGACGACGACCAGCTCGGCGCGCTGCACAGCCTCGCCGCGGGCGTCTCGGTCGACGAGAACGCGCAGGCGATGGACGCCATCCGCGAAGTCGGGCCGGGCGGGCACTTCCTCGGTTGCGCCCACACCCAGGCCAACTTCAAGGACGCGTTCTGGCGCTCGTCGCTCCTCGACTACAAGCCGTTCGAGACGTGGTCGGAGGAAGGCGGGCGCGACACCCAGCAACTCGCGGCAGAGCGCGCGCGGACGCTGCTCGCGCGCTACGAGGCCCCGCCGCTCGACCCGGCCGTGGAGGAGGCGCTGACCGCCTTCGTCGCGCGGCGCAAGGCCGAGGAGCCCGACGCCTTCGCCTGAGCCCCGCTCACGCTGCGCGGAGCGCCGCGGCGCGGGCTTCGGCGAGCAGGGCGCTCAGCAGCCGCACATGGCGCGCGGGGGAGTAGGACGGCGCCATGGCGCGGCGCTCGGCCTCGCAGGTCTCCTCCGCCGCCATGAGCGCGGCGACGATGTTCTTGCCTCCGGCGACCCTGAGCCCCGCCGGCAGGTCCCGCTCGCGCCGATAGAGGGCGGCGCCGGCGCGCGCGGCGCGGGCGAGCAGCTTCGGCCGGGCGATGCGCGTCGTCGTGCAAGGCGTTGCGTCGAATGGCATTCTTCTACCTCCGGTTGTTTGCCGGGGCGATCATGCGCCAGGTGCGGGCGGTGTTCCGCTTTTCATCAAGCCACCGCACGGTGACCAACAGGCAATTGTTCCTAATGGGAAATTAAGGTTGTCCACAGGCGTTTCGCTTAAACGATCCTTCATCAAACGGCTTTAGCGATAATTCTCGCAAAATCAGTTCTGTCCTTGGAGGTCTCCTCCTCATGTCCAGCATCGACCGCGCTCTCGCCCGTTGCGCCGTGGTCGCCGAAGGCGCGCTCGGCGCGGATGCGCGCCGCGCCGGCGACGCCGCGCTCTATCTCGCCCACGTCGAAGCGGCGGCGCCGATCCGGCGCCTCGCCGAGGCGGCCGGCAAGCCGGTTTCGAGCGTGCATCGCGCGGTGCGGCGGATGGAGGCGATGCGCGACGACCCGCTGTTCGACGCGGCCCTCGACGCGATGGGGGAAGCCGCCCGCGCGCACCTTTCCGAACGATCGATTTCAGACGATGGAGACGCCCAAGTGACAGCAGCCGTCCCAGATCCGTCCTCGCGCGCGGCCGAGGCCGCACGGCGCGTTCTTCAGCGGCTGGCCGAGCCGGACTCTTTCCTGCTCGTCGCGCAAGGGGCCGACCGCGCCGGCGTCTTCAGCCGCAAGAATCGGTTCCGCAGGCCGCTGTCGCTGATTTCGGTCGCCGCCGCCGTCGACTTCGCGGCCCGGGACTGGGTGCGGTGCGTCTCGCGCACGGCGGCCTCGGCGAAATACGCGATCACGCCGGTCGGCCGGGCCTACCTGCGCCGGGCGGGCGTGGAGGCCGAAGATCCGGCCGATGACGCGCCGTCGCCCTTCGCCGCGCAGCATCGCGCGCCGGGGGTGCGCCTCGTGGCCCGCGAGGACGGGTCGATCGCGCCGATCAAGGTGAACCTGGGCGAGTCGCCCCTTGGCTGGCTCGCGCGCCGCAAGGGCGCGGACGGCGCCCCGTTTCTGACGCCCGAAGAGGTGGAGGCGGGCGAGCGCCTGCGCGAGGATTACGAGGCCGCGCAGATGGGTCCGCGCGTCGCGCAGGACTGGGATAATTTTCTTGCGCCGCTCGGTCGCTCCGCGCGGCCTTCCGCGCCAGCCGAAGGGCCGGCCGCCGCGCGGGAGCGGTTGGCGCGCGCGGTCGCCGACCTCGGGCCGGGCCTCGCCGACGCCGCGCTCCGCGCGTGCTGCTTTCTCGAAGGGCTGGAGGCGACGGAGCGTCGGATGGGGTGGTCGGCCCGGTCCGGCAAGGTGGTGCTCAAGATCGCGCTCCAGCGTCTCGCGCTCCATTACGGGCTCGCGACCCCGCCGAGCTCAGCCGAATCCACGCTATGTTGCGTTGCACAATAAGTCGTGTTAGACCTCCCGCCGAATAGCGACGGGAGGACCGCGATGCTCGCGCCGAAGCAGGACGAGAACTTTTTCGCCTACTGGATCAGCTTCTGGCCGACGGCGCCGTTTTTCGGCGTCGCGTGGCGTTTCGAGAAGATGGCGCCGTTCGCCGGCTTCTACGCGCCGTCGTCCGTGATGGCGGGCATGGCGCGCGCCGGCGCGGCGGAAGCCGCCAAGGCCGCGGAAGAGACGGTCGAGGCGGTCGAACACGCCGCGGAGATCGTCGAAGAGGCGGTCGCGGAGGTGGTGGTCGAAACCGAGTTCGAGGCGACGATCGACGCCGAGCCCGTCGCGCCGCCGCCGGCCCGGCCTGCGGCGCTGCTCGGCGAGAAGCCGGAGGCCGTCGACGACCTCAAGCTCATCAAGGGCGTCGGGCCGAAACTCGAGCAGATGCTCAATGATCTCGGCGTGTTCACCTTCGCGCAGATCGCCGCGTTCGACGCGACCGACTGCGCATGGGTTGAGGCGCAGATCGCCGCAGCCCGCGCGCGGCCTCTGCCCGAGGACTGGGCCGAACAGGCGCGCGCCTTCGCCTGAACCGCCTGTTTGCGCACAAATTATCGGCGCCGTGAGGGGCGCGCGCTTCCGGCGCGCGCCCTTCTGCGTTTCCTGACGCAAAACGGGCTTGCGAGGGCCGCCGTCCCCCGTCGATGATGCGCTCCAGTTCCGTGAAGCCGCGCCCGCCGAGGCGCGCGACGGACTCGCGTCCGACAGGAGACCGCCATGACCACCGCCCCCGACGACCAGTTCGCCGCCGACGTCGACCTCGACACGGCGCTGCGCCACCCGCTCGACCCGCTCGACGGCGACGAGATCGCGCGCGCCGCCCGAATCATCGCCGCCGCCTTCGCCCAGGACGAGGAGGTGCGTTACGAGCGGATCGAACTGCTGGAGCCCGCGAAGGACGTGGTCCGCGCCTGGACGCCCGGCGCCAGGGTCGAGCGCCGCGCCCGCTTCTCCTTCTACCGTCGCGGCCGGATCGGCGTCACCGAAGGCGTGCTGTCGCTCGACAAGGGCGCCGTCGAGGAGAGCCGCGACCTCCCCGAAGCCCGGCCGATGATCATGCTCGAGGAGTTCCTCGAGATCGAGGCCTGCGTGAAGGCCCACCCCGACTTCATCGCCGCCTGCCGCCGCCGCGGCATCGAGAACATCGACCTGGTCTGCGTCGACCCGTGGTCGGCCGGCGAATTCGGCGTGCCGGGCGAGGAGGGCAAGCGCCTCTCCCACACCTTCTGCTGGGTGCGGACCCGCGCCGACGAGAACTTCTACGCCCACCCGATCGAAGGCGTGAACGCCGTGGTCGACGTCGACAACATGGTGGTGATCCGCGTCGACGACTACTACCGCGACCGCGAGCCGCTCAAGGTCCCGATGACCGAGAGCAACTACGACGCCCGGTTCTTCGACAGGTTCCAGGAACCCGGCAAGCCGCTCGACATCATCCAGAAGGACGGCCCGTCCTTCACCGTCGAAGGCCGCAAGCTGAGCTGGATGGGGTGGGACGTGCGCGTCGGCTTCAACGGCCGCGAAGGGCTGGTGCTGCACCAGGTCGGCTACACGCAGGACGGCGAGCGCCGCCCGGTGATGCATCGCGCCTCGCTGGCCGAGATGGTCGTGCCCTACGGCAGTCCCGACAACGCGCACCACCGCAAGAACGTGTTCGACATCGGCGAATACGGCCTCGGCAAGCTCGCCAACTCGCTGACGCTCGGCTGCGACTGCCTCGGCGCCATCCGCTACATGGACGCCTGGGTGAACGGCGTCGACGGCACGCCGGTCAAGATCGAGAACGCCATCTGCATCCACGAGGAGGACTTCGGCCTCGGCTGGAAGCACTGGGATTTCCGCACCGACGCCACCGAAGTGCGCCGCATGCGCCGCCTCGTGATCTCGTCGATCTCGACGGTCGGCAACTACGAATACGCCTCCTACTGGTATCTCTACCAGCACGGCATGATCGAGTTCGAGATGAAGGCGACCGGCATCATCAACACGGTGGGCTGCGAGCCGGGCAAGCCGTCGAAATACGGCGTGGAAGTGCTGCCGGGGGTGCAGGGACAAATCCACCAGCACCTGTTCTGCGCCCGCCTCGACATGGAGGTGGACGGGCCGCAGAACTCGGTCGTCGAGTGCAACGTGGTCGTGCCGCCGATGGGCGAGGGCAACCCCTACGGCAACGCCTTCTACGAGGAGCAGACGGTCCTCAAGACCGAGAAGCAGGCCCGGCGCACCATCGACCCCTCGACCATGCGCTACTGGAAGGTGGTGAACCCGAACGTCAGGAACGCGGTCGGCAAGCCCACCGCCTACAAGCTGGAGCCGATGAGCGCGGTGACGGCCTTCACCAACCCCGAGAGCCCCTCGGGCAAGCGCGGCGGGTTCATCTACAACCACCTCTGGGTGACGCCGTTCCATCCCGACGAGCGCTACCCGGCGGGCGAATACGTCAACCAGTGCGAAGGCGGGCAGGGTCTGCCGGCGTGGACCGCCGCCGACCGCCCGGTGGAGAACGCCGACGTGGTGCTCTGGCACGTCTTCGGCCTGCACCATCCGGTGCGGCCCGAGGACTTCCCGGTGCAGCCGGTGGTGACCTGCGGCTTCAAGCTGATGCCGTCGGGGTTCTTCGACCGCAACCCGATGATCGACCTGCCGCCCGCGAAGAACAAGGCGAGCTGCTGCGTGTGACGACGGCGCGCCCCGCCTGCTGCGGCGGGGCGCGGCCTTGTTTCGGCGCGGCGTCGGCTCGGGCGCGGACGTCGAGGCGGGGCGCTGTCTGGCGGGAGGGCGCACGAAGCGGTGGTGCGAGTTTGAGGTGGGTGCGCCCGATGAACGGAATTTCATGCGACCGTCAGGGGTGTGGGGCGTACCAGCCGCTCGGTTCGGCGGTGGGTGGTGGCTCGGATACCCGCCCCCGTTGAGAACCCTCGTCACCAGCGGGCGCCGCGAGACGCGGCGTTCTTGGTTTTCGAACGCGTGCCCGCCGCTCTCGGCCTTGCCGCCGCCGTCGCAAAGCGGGCGGCGACTTGCCCAAGAAATCTCGCTTGGCCACGGGCGCCCTCGCGCGCGGATCGCGCAGGGCGCCGGCTTCGTCGCGCCGCGCCCGTGGAGAGACGCCGAAGCGGTTCTTGAAGGCGCGGCTGACGGAGCCCGCGCAATGGAAACCCGATCGCTCGGCGACCGCCGTGATCGTCTCGCCGCGGCGCGCGGGGTCGGTGAGCGCTGCGCGAACCGCGCCGAGACGGATGCGCCGCACAGGGGAGAGGAAACCCATGCAGGATCTCGACAAGGTGCTCGCCCGCATCGACGCGGACATCGAGCATTCGCTGGACCGGCTGATGAGGGTGCTGCGGATCAAGTCGATCTCGACCGACCCCGCCTACGCCGCCGAGCGCCGCGCCTGCGCCGAATGGCATGCAGCCGACCTTCGAGCCATCGGCTTCGAGGCGGCCGTGCGCGACACGCCCGGCCACCCCATGGTCGTCGGCCACGACCGGAGCCCGGGCGGCCCCTCGGCCCTGTTCTACGGCCATTACGACGTGCAGCCGGTCGACCCCGTCGAGTTGTGGGACGACGAGCCCTTCGCGCCCTCGATCAAGACCCGCGCCGACGGGACGAAGGAGATCCGCGGCCGCGGCGCCGCCGACGACAAGGGCCAGCTGATGACCTTCATCGAGGCATGCCGGGCTTGGAAGGCCGTCACCGGCCAGCTGCCCATCGGCGTCACCGTGCTGCTGGAGGGCGAGGAGGAGTCGGGCGGGGTCAACCTGGCGCCGTTTCTTGACGCGAACGCCGACGAACTGCGCGCCGACCTCGCGCTGATCTGCGACACCAACATGTGGGACGCGCGGGCACCGGCGATCACCACCATGCTGCGCGGCATGGTCACCGAGGAGTTCGTCATCCGCGCCGCCGACCGCGACCTGCATTCGGGCTTCTACGGCTCGGCGGCGGCGAACCCGAACCATATCGTCGCCCGGATCATCACCGACCTGCACGACGCGGATGGAAAGGTCACGCTGCCGGGCTTCTACGACGGCGTCCCGGAACTGCCCGAGGAACTGCGCGCGCAATGGGCGGGTCTCGACTTCGACGAGGGTGCTTTCCTCGGCGAGATCGGGCTGTCGGTGGCCGCGGGCGAGAAGGGCCGCTCGGCGCTGGAGCAGGTGTGGTCGCGGCCCTCGGCGCAGGCCAACGGCATGGGCGGAGGGTATCAGGGCGAGGGCTTCAAGACGGTGATCCCGGCCGTGGCCTCGGCCAAGGTCTCGTTCCGACTGGTGTTCGAGCAGGACCCTGACATGGTGCGCGCGGCCTTCCGCGCCTTCGTGAAGGCCCGTGTGCCCGCCGACTGCACCGTCGAGTTCACCGCCTACGGCGCGAGCCGCGCGACTGTGTTCGACGTCTCGGCGGCGGCCTTCCGGAAATCCCGCGCCGCGCTGACGGCGGAATGGGGCAAGGAGGCGGCGTTCATCGGCTCCGGCGGCTCGATCCCGGTGGCCAACGAGATCGTGACGAAGCTGGGTATGCCGGTGGTGATGGCGGGTTTCGGCCTCGCCGACGACCGCATCCACAGCCCCAACGAGAAGTACGATCTGCGGAGCTTCCACAAGGGCATCCGGTCGTGGGCGCGCATCCTCGCCTCGCTGGCCGCGTGATCCGCCCCGTGACCCGCGGCGTCTGTGGGGCGGCGGATGCCGGGGCGCGTGGGCCAAGACGTGGCGACGCTGGTCGGGCAGCGGGTGTTCGGCATCGCGCCCGGCTACGAGGACCTCGTCGACCATGACGACCTGCGCCGCGACCCCGCGCTCGGCGCCGCGCTCTGGCGGATCGAGGCGCGTCGTCCGGGGCTGGCGCCGCTGGCGGGCGAGAGCACGCTCAACCGGCTGGAGCACGCGCCGCAGGAAGGCTCGGGTGGCCCGGACCGCTGCCGCCGCATCGGCAACGAGCCCGCCGCGATCGGGGCGCTGGTGGTCGCGCTGTTCCTCATAACCTGGACGCTCCCGGAAACCTCTGGCTCTGGGCGCTTTGGCGTGATTCCATCTCGTTGAGGGGATTGCGATTGAGGCGGTCATGGCGGGTCGGCAAGCCGGGTTCTGGGACGTCGAGCATCGGCTGCGGCAGCTGTCTGAACGGGGCGATCCGCTCGAAAAGCTCGCCGCGACGGTCGATTTCGAGATCTTCCGCGCCGAGCTTGTCGCCGTGCAGGGTCCGCGGGACCCCTCGAAGGGTGGCCGCCCGCCGTTCGACCCGGTGCTGAAGTTCCGGATGCTGGTGCTGCAGGCGATGCACGGGCTGTCGCTGGCGCAGACCGAGTTCCTGGTCGCCGACCGGCTGAGCTGGATGCGGTTCTGTGGCCTCGGCCCCGGCGACGCGGTCCCCGACGCCAACACCCTGTGGGTGAGGAGGATCAGGATTTGATCCAGTGGATCAAATCCCCGACGCAAGCGGGAGGCGCTGATCGCGGCGGGCGCGCTGGACGCGCTGTTTGCACGGCTCGACCGGG
>RECW01000195.1 GCA_007693835.1 Paracoccaceae bacterium
ACCTTCTCGGGCACCGCCATCACCATTTCGGTGGCGATGTAGCCGGGGCAGACCGCGTTCGCCGTGATGCCGAAGCGCGCGCCTTCCTGGGCGAGGCTGCGCACGACGCCGATGTCTCCCGCCTTGGTGGCGGCGTAGTTCACCTGGGCGAACTGGCCCTTCTGGCCGTTCACCGACGATATGACGACGACGCGGCCGAACTTGCGCTCGCGCATGCCGGGCCAGACCGGGTGGACCGTGTTGAAGACGCCGGTGAGGTTGGTGTCGATCACCTCGTGCCACTGCTGCGGCGTCATCTTGTGGAACGGCGCGTCGCGGGTGATGCCGGCGTTGGCGATCACCACGTCGATCGGGCCGAGGTCGGCCTCCACCTGCTTCGCGCCGGCGACGCAGGCGTCATAGTCGGCGACCGACCACTTGTAGACCGGAATGCCGGTCTCGGCCTTGAACTTCGACGCCGCCTCGTCGTTGCCGGCGTAGTTGGCGGCGACCGAATATCCGGCCGCCTTGAGCGCCGTCGAAATCGCCGCGCCGATGCCGCGCGAGCCCCCTGTCACGAGCGCAACCCGAGCCATGCCGTCCCTCCTCATGCTTTTCTGAAAGAAAGGGGGGCGCACCGCCCCCCCCTTAGCCTGTCGCGTCAGCCGCGCTCGACGCAGAGCGCGACGCCCATGCCGCCGCCGATGCAGAGCGTGGCCAGACCCTTCTTCGCCTCGCGCCGCTGCATCTCGAACAGCAGCGTGTTGAGCACCCGGCAGCCCGAAGCGCCGATCGGGTGGCCGATGGCGATGGCGCCGCCGTTCACGTTCACGATCGCCGGATCCCACCCCATGTCCTTGTTCACGGCGCAGGCCTGGGCGGCGAAGGCCTCGTTGGCCTCGACGAGATCGAGGTCCGAGACCTTCCAGCCCGCCTTGTCGAGCGCCTTGCGCGAGGCGGGGATCGGCCCGGTGCCCATGATCGAGGGGTCGACCCCGGCGGTGGCGTAGGAGGCGATCCGCGCCAGAGGGGTGATCCCGCGCCGCGCGGCCTCGTCGGCGTGCATCAGCACCACCACGGCCGCGCCGTCGTTGATGCCCGAGGCGTTGCCGGCGGTCACCGTGCCGTCCTTCGAAAAGGCGGGCCGCAGCTTCGCCATCGCCTCGACCGTGGCGCCGTGGCGGATGTATTCGTCCTGATCGACCGTGACGTCGCCCTTGCGCGTCTTGATGGTGACCGCCGTGATCTCGTCGGCGAAGCGGCCGGCCTTCTGGGCGGCCTCGGCCTTGTTCTGCGAGGCGACCGCGAACGCGTCCTGCTCCTCGCGCGTCAGCTGCCACTGGCGGGCGACGTTCTCGGCGGTCGTGCCCATGTGGTAGCCGTTGAAGGCGTCCCAGAGGCCGTCCCGGATCATCGTGTCGATGAAGGAGACGTCGCCCATCTTGGTCCCTGCGCGCAGGTGCGCGGCGTGGGCCGACAGCGACATGCTCTCCTGCCCGCCGGCGACCACGATGGCGGCGTCGCCGAGGGTGATGTGCTGGGCGCCGAGCGCCACCGTCCGCAGCCCCGACCCGCACACCTGGTTGATGCCCCAGGCGGCGCTCTCGACCGGCAGTCCCGCCTTCACATGCGCCTGGCGCGCGGGGTTCTGGCCCTGCGCCGCCGTCAGCACCTGGCCGAGGATGGTCTCGGACACCGCCTCCTTCTCGACGCCGGCGCGCGCCAGCGCGGCCTCGATGGCGATCGCCCCCAACTCGTGGGCGGGCAGCGTCGAGAGCGACCCGTTGAAGGAGCCGACCGGCGTTCGGGCGGCGGCGGCGATCACGATGTCGGTCATGTCCGGTCCTTCTGCTGCGGCGCCCGAACGCTGCGACGGGCGCGTTTCGGCAGGGCTATAGCAGGGGTCCGCGGCGCCTGCACGGCGGCGGATCGCGGCGCCCCGCGCCTCACGCCGAATCGCAGTTGCGGCGCGGCGCCGCGGCGGCGATACTGCGCCTTGGAATGGCGTGGCCGTGCGCGGCGCCTGAGCGCTTCGGCGCAGGGGGAGGTGACGGGCATGGACGGATCAGACGGCGAGCCGAAAAAGGCTCCCATCACGATCAAGAAATACGCCAACCGGCGGCTCTACAACACCGCCAAGAGCAGCTACGTCACTCTCGATCATCTTGCGGCCATGGTGCGCGACGGCGACGACTTCGTGGTCTACGACGCCAAGTCCGGCGAGGACATCACCCGCTCGGTGCTCGCCCAGATCATCTTCGAGGAGGAGAACAAGGGCGCCAACCTGCTGCCGGCGACCTTCCTGCGACAGTTGATCCGGCTCTACGGCGACACCCTGTCGGGCTTCGTGCCCGGCTATCTCGAGGCCTCCATGGAGACCTTCGCGCGCAATCAGGAGAAGATGCGCGAGCAGGTGCGCGCCGCCTTCGGCGCCAATCCGGCGCTCGCGACCTTCGAGACCATGGCGCGGACCAACATGGAGTGGTTCCAGAACGCCATGCGCATGTTCAACCCCTACGCGGCGCAGGGCGCGCGCGACGAGGAGACGCCGCCGGCGCCGCAGGCGGCCGCTGCGGACGAGGACCTCGACGCGATGAAGAAGCGGCTCGCCGAGATGCAGAAGCAGCTCGACAAGATCGCGCGCGGCGAGTGAGGCGGAGCGCGCGAGGCGCTGTCAGAGCGTCAGCTTCATCCGCGGGCCTGACTCCTCGAACCCGGCGTGGGCGAACAGGCGGTGGGTCTTCTCCCAGGCTTTCGTCGGCGTGGGCCCGACTTCGAGTCGTGACCATTCGCGCTCCCGCCCCAGCGCCCGGACGGCCGCTATCAGGCGTGTGGCGACGCCGCAGGACCGGTGGTCGGGCATGACGAACAGCTCTGTGATCTCGCCGTAAAGGCCGCCGGCGCGCACGCCGGCGCATTCGTTGACCATCACGGCGCCGATGGGCGCGCCGTCGTGCTCGGCCACGAAGCCCCAGACCGCGCCGCGCAGATTCAGCATCCGCATGGTGCAATCGATCAGCTCGGCGCTCGGCGGGGTCGCCGCGACGCCGTTGAGCTCGGCGACCAGGCTGTTGATCAGCCCGGCGATCATCCGGCCGTCGGCCGTGGTGGCCTGACGAATCCGGATGTCGGTGTCGAGATCCTTCATGGCGCGGGACTCCTTCAGCCTGTGCGGCGGGAGTCTCGCGCCATGTCGTTACCGTCCGGTGTGCGCCGCGATCAGGCGGCGCGCGACCGCGCCGTCTCGTCGGCCAGCGCGTCGAGAGCGCGGCGCGCCCGGTCCACCAGTTCGTCGGCCTCGGCGTGCGACAGGATGAGCGGCGGCGAGATGATCATGGTGTCGCCCACCGCGCGCATCACGAGCCCGTGCTCCACCGATAGGTCGCGGCAGCGCATGCCCGCCGTCCCGGAGTTGGGGAAGCGGGCGTTGGTGGTCTTGTCCGCCACCAATTCCAGCGCGCCGAGCAGCCCCTTCATCCGCGCCTCGCCGACCAGCGGATGGTCGCCGAGCTTCAGCCAGCGCTCGGCGAGGTAGGGGCCGATGTCGGTCGCGACGCGCTCGGGCAGCTTCTCCTCCTGCATGATGCGCAGGTTGGCGATGCCGGCGGCGCAGGCGGCGGGGTGCCCGCTGTAGGTGTAGCCGTGGTAGAACTCGCCCGCGTGGGCCATCACGGGGCCGGCCACCTTGTCGGAGATCAGCACGCCGCCCATGGGCACGTAGCCCGACGTCATGCCCTTCGCGATGGGCATCAGGTCGGCTTCGATCTCGTAGGTGTCCGAGCCGAACCAGCGGCCGGTGCGCCCGAACCCGCAGATCACCTCGTCGGCGACCAGCAGGATCTCGCGCTCGGCGCAGATGCGCCGGATCTCGGGCCAGTAGGTCTCGGGCGGGATGATCACGCCGCCGGCCCCCTGGATCGGTTCGGCGATGAAGGCGCAGACGTTCTCCTCGCCGATCTCGTCGATCGCCTGCTCCAGCTCGCGCGCGCGGGCGCGGCCGAACTCGGCGGGGTCCATCCCTTCCGCCTCGCCGAAGACGTAGGGCTGGTTGATGTGGTGGACGCCCGCGATCGGCAGACCCGACTGCGCGTGCATCGCCTTCATCCCGCCGAGCGAGGAGGCCGCCACCGTCGAGCCGTGGTAGCCGTTCCTGCGCGAGATGAAGATCTTCTTCGACGGCTTGCCCATCGCGTCCCAGTAGACGCGGGCGAGGCGGAACACGGTGTCGTTCGACTCGCTGCCGGAGTTGGTGAAGAACACCCGGTTCATGTGGGGGGGCGCGACCGCCGTGACGGCTTCGGCGAATTCCGCCGCCGCCGGGTGGGTCGTCTGGAAGAAGGTGTTGTAATAGGCGAGCTGGCTCATCTGCCGCGCCACCGCCTCGACGATCTCCTGCCGGCCGTAGCCCACGTTCACGCACCAGAGCCCGGCCATGCCGTCGAGGATGCGCTGGCCGTCGTTGGTGGTCAGCCAGCAGCCGTCCGCCGAGGCGATCACCCGCGCGCCCTTGGCGGCGAGGTCGGCCGTGTCGGTGAACGGGTGCCAGTGGTGCGCGGCGTCCGCGGCCTGAATCTCGGCCGTGGTGCGCAGGTTGAGGGCGGCCATGGGGCGTCTCCGGCGTTTTGTGATCACAAATCCATGTGCCGCGATGCGGCCCGTCGGTCAACCCCCGCCGGCGATCAGCGCCTCGGCCTGGCGGATGTCGGCGAGCACGGCGGCGGCGGCGGCGGTGCCGTCGCGCCGGGCGCAGGCCGCCATCGCCTGTTCGTGGTGGTCGGCGAGGCCGGCGGTGCCGGCGCGCCCGTTCAGGATGCGCATCGAGGGGTTGAGCTGCAGCCAGACGCTCTCGACCAGCGCCATCAGCGCCGGCGCCCGCGCCGCCGCGTAGAGCGTGGCGTGGAAGGCGGTGTTCGCCCGCACGTAGGTCGCCGCGTCGCCGGCTGCGAGCGCCGCCTCCACCGCGTCGTCGTGGCTCCTCAGCCGCGCGACGAGCGCCGCATCGGCCCGCGCCGCCGCCCGTGCGGCCAGTTCCGGCTCCAGCAACGCGCGGGCGGCGAGCAGTTCCGCGAGCGCCTCGGCCGACTTCACCGGCGCGAGCACCCGGCCGGTGGGCGTCGTCTCCAGCGCGCGCTCGGCGGTCAGGCGGCGCACGGCCTCCCGCGCCGGCGTCATCGACACGCCGAGCGCGGCGGCGAGGCCGCGCAGCGTCACCGGCTGGCCGGGCGCCAGTTCGCCGTGCAGAATCCGCCGCCGGAGCGCGCGGTGAACGCGCTCGTGCGCCGGTTCGGGGGACGTTCCGGCGGCGGCTTCGGCGAGGGGGGCGCTTGTCATGGCCGCGCAGATGTGATCACGAAGCGCCCGAGGTCAACAGGGAAGCCGCGCAGGGAAACCGTCATGTCGTTCCGGAAGGACTACGCCGTCACCGCCGACGGGCCCCGCGCCGTCACCCATGACGAATACATGTACGCGGGCGCCCTCAGCTTCTGCCGCCGCCTCTACGCGCGCTCGCTCGTGGGCGTCGACGTCGCGGTGATGGGCGTGCCCTTCGACACGGCGGTGACGAACCGCCCCGGCTGCCGCTTCGGCCCCCGCGCGATCCGCGCGGCCTCCTCCAACCTCGCGTGGAGCCGCGCCTGGCCCTCGGCCTTCGACCCGTTCGAGCGGCTCGCGGTGGTCGACTGGGGCGACGTGCAGGTGGACCACGGCTTTCCGGCGCAGGTTCCCGAGAAGATCGAGGCGGCGGTCCGCGCCGTTCACGAGGCCGGCGCCGCGACGCTGCTCCTCGGCGGAGATCATTTCATCAGCTACCCGAGCCTGCGCGCCCACGCCGAAACCCATGGCGCGCCTCTCGCGCTGGTGCAGTTCGACGCCCACACCGACACCTGGGCCGACGAGGACGGGCGCATCGATCACGGCACCATGTTCTATCGTGCGGTGAAGGAAGGGCTGATCGACCCGGCGCGTTCGATTCAGGTCGGCATCCGCACCACCAACGACGACCCGATGGGCGTCGAGATTTTCGACGCCATCAAGGTCCACGAGGAAGGCTGGAAAGCCGCGGCCGCCGCGATCCGCGCCCGCGTCGGCGATGCGCCCTGCTACGTCACTTTCGACATCGACGGGCTCGACCCCTCTGTCGCGCCCGGCACCGGGACGCCGGTCTGCGGCGGGTTGTTCATGCATCAGGCCCTCGCCATCCTGCGCGCCATGCAGGGCATGACCGTGGTGGGCATGGACGTGGTGGAGGTGGCGCCGGCCTACGACGTGGCGGAGATCACGGCGCTCGCCGGCGCGACGGTGGCGCTGGAGCTGCTCTGCCTCTACGCGAGCCGCCCCGCATGAAAGCCTTCGCCGCCCGCGCCGCCGCGTTCATGGCGGACAACCCCGACATCGAGATCGTCGAGTGCGTGTTTCCAGACATGAACGGGGTGATGCGCGGCAAGTGGGTGCCCGCCGCGCAGATCGACAAGCTCGCCAAGGGCGACGTGCGGCTGCCGATGTCGGTCTACAATCTCGACATCGCCTCCGAGGACACTCTGGCCGCGAAGATCGCCGTCGACATCGGCGACCCCGACGGCGTCGGCTGGCCGATCCCCCACGCCTTCGGCCGCGCCCTCTGGGTCGAGCGGCCGACGGCGCTCGCGCTGATGACCATGACGCAGCCCGACGGCTCGCCTTGCGTCTACGACCCCCGCCAGGCGCTGGCGCGCGTTGTGGCGCGGTTCGCCGAGAAGGGGCTGACGCCAGTGGTGGCGCCCGAGCTCGAATTCTACTTCGTCGACGCCGAGACCGACGAGGCCGGCATCCCCTCGACCCCCCGCGGCATGGGCGGCGACCGGCTGGAGTCGAGCCAGGTCTACATGCTCGACGTGAAGTCGGCCTTCGCCGCCGTGCTCGCCGAGATCGACGCCGCCGCCAAGGCGCTCGGCGCGCCGGCGGAGGCCGCGATCGCCGAATTCGGCCCCGGCCAGTTCGAGATCAACCTCGCCCACACCGCCGACCCGCTGGCGGCGGCCGACCACGCCGTGCTGCTGCGCCGCGCCATCCGCGGCGTCGCGCGCAAGCATGGCATGGAGGCCTGCTTCATGGCCAAGCCCTACGGCGACCATTCGGGTTCGGGCCAGCACTTCCACGTCTCGCTGGTGGACGAGGACGGCCATAACGTCTTCGACGCCGGCGCCGCCGACCGCCCGAACGACCTGATGCGCGGCGCCGTCGGCGGGCTGATCGAGACCATGGCCGAGTCGACGCTGCTGTTCGCGCCGCACCTGAACAGCTATCGCCGGCTGCGCCCCGGGACCTACGCGCCCTGCTACGCCGCCTGGGGCCTCGACAACCGCGGCGTCGCCGTGCGCTGTCCGTCGATCCACGGGCCCGCGGCGCGCATCGAGCACCGCGTCGCCGGCGCCGACGCCAATCCCTATCTCGCGCTGGCGGCGATCCTCGCCGGGATGCTCCGCGGCGTCGAGCGCGGCGCCGACCCGGGAGACCCGGTCTCCGGCGAGCCCGGCCCCGGCACGGGCGGCGCGCTGCCCGGCAACTGGCAGGCGGCGATCGCGGCCTTCGAGGCGTCGCGGTTCGTGCGCGAGGCCCTCGGGCGCGAGTTCGCCCGCGTCTACGCCCTGATGAAGCGGCAGGAGATGGAGCGGCTGCTGCGGCGCGTCACCGACGCCGAGTACGACGCATACCTGCGGGTGCTCTGAGCGCGCGTCAGTCCTCCAGCGTGCGCAGGCGCGCGGCCCGCGGCCGATACCACGCGACGTCGTAGATCACGCGGCCCGGCATGATCCGCATCAGCCACGGCTCGTAGTCGTAGAACACCTCGGCGACGACAAGCGCTTCTTCGTCCGGGATCAGCAGACCCGGCGGCACGTCCGCGACCACGCCCACGGCGCCGATCCGGCTCGACCCGATGGACTGACGCCCTGACGCGACCCGCCAGGCGACCGTCGGCGCGGTCTGCCCGGCGGTCAGCGTCACGCCGCTCACGATCAGCGCGATGCGGTTCTCCACGTCGAAGGGGGCCAGCATGGAGGGCATGATTCCCGCCAGAAGGTCGATCTCGGCGCGGCTCGCGGTTTCGCCCCGCGCCACCAGGTCGCCGACGCTCATCGCCGCGTTCGCAAGCTTCAGATGCAGCAACTGGTAGCGGCCGATCTCGGCCGTCGCCAGCATCAAGAAGACGAACATGGGCGCACACAGCGCGAACTCGACCGCCGCGACGCCGCCTGTCGCGCGCAGGAAGCGGGCGAGACGGCTCATGGTCAGAACGGCTCGTTGCGGACCGGCGCCGTGGCGCGCAGGGTCGCTGAGCCGAAGTCGGGCAGGACGAGGGGGCGCCAGTCGTAGGCGATCCGGTAGATCACGATGTCGGACGGGCCGCCGGGTCCGACCGCGCCGCCGCCGCCCTGCCAGACGCCGTCGCCGTTCACGTCGTCGAACCATTCTCCCTCGTTCCACACGCCGTCGCCGTTCAGATCGTCGAGCCATTCGTCGGCCAGAGCCTCCGCCAGCACCGCGCCGGGCGTGAGCGGGACGCCCTTCTCGTCGACCCGGCGCGCGCCGTCCTTGTCCCGCATCGAGAACGCGACGCTGGTCACGCGGAGGTCGGCGTCGCGGGCGAGGCCGAGGGTGCGTGTCGCGACGATCCGGCGGATCTCGGCGTCCCGCGCGGCGGCGTCGCCGCCGAACCCCGTGGCCCCGTAGCGCGCCGCCTCCAGCGTCGCGTCGCCGAGCGACAGGGCCACGATGAGCAGGACCGCGATCTCGACCGCGCCGACGAGCAGGAGAAAGATCGCAGGGCTCGCGATGGCGAACTCCACCGCCGCCGCGCCGCCCTCGTGACGCAGCGCGCGCCGCCCCGCCGCATCGGCTCTCATCGCACCACCCTCAAGTCGCTGAGGCGCTGGCCGATGTTGCGGAAGGCGTCGCGCAGGGTGTCTCCGTCGGGCGCGGGGAAGTAATCCGACGGCGTCGAGGCGCAATCGCGATAGAGCTGGTGCGTGGCGGCCCCGGGGATGGTTCCGAACACGATCGTGTAGATGAAGACGCCCCTCTCCTTGAGCGCCTCGCACATCCGCGCCAGTCGGACGTCGAGCAGCGTCTGGCCCTGCGCCAGCGTGCCGCCGGGCAACAGATCGTGCAGGCGCCCGTAGGCGGTCGCGTCGGAGCCTCCGACCGTGGACGACGCGGATTTCCGCGACCCGCCCATCGACGTCCAGCGTTGCGGCCAGCGATAGAACTGGTTGTCGCCGTCCGTCAGCAGCACCACGGCCTTGTCCATGAGGGGCTCGTCGTAGTCGAGCGGCATGTGCGCGGGCGTCGGGTCGCCCCACAGGCCGCGCCACTCCGGCGAGATCGTGCGCCAGCCCCACACCATGCCGAGGTTGCTCGTGGTGCCGCCGCGATGCCACGGCAGCATTTCGTCGATGGCCGAGAGCACCGTCTTGCGCTGGTTGGTGAGCGGCGTGATCGCAGGCCCGCAACCCAGATTGGGGCCGGTGGCGTCGTTCTGGTGCGCCTCGTTGTTCGCAGCGCCCTCGCGGATGAACGTCTGCGTCGGATCGGCTTCGCTCAACCACCAGTTGTCGACGGCGGAGGGGTAGAGGAAGCGCTGGAAGCGGCCTGCGTCCGAGAACGCGTCGGGCGGCGTGTCGGTCTCGTCTTCGCCGCCGGGGCGGGCCAGGACGCAACCCTTCCAGGACGAGCCGACATAGGGCGAGGGCGCGCCGCCGAGCGGGTCGTCGGTCCGCAGCCAGTCGACGCGCGCAGCGCCGATGTTCACCATGGAGGTGTACGGTATGAGGCTGATCCACAGATCCGGCAGCGCGTCTTCCTCGGCGTAGAGGATGTTCACCAGTTCGGTCGCGGCGGCCTTCATCTGGCCGATCATGTCGCCGCCGCGCATCGAGCCGGTGTTGTCCATCACCAGCGCGACTTCGAGACCGCGCGTCAGGCGCTGCACGACCGTGCTCCGCCGCACCGTGACGTCCCTGAAGCCTGCTATGCGCATGAGGGAGGTGGGCATGGTCGCCTCCGCCGAGACCGTCAACAGTTCGCGGTCCTCGGAAAACGACACCGTGAAGTCGGTGACCTCGGCGCCCATGTAGCCGTCGCGGAAATTCACGTCGAAGAAGCGGCGCGCGTCCGATGCCGCCCGGTCGGAAAGCGAGACCCGCGCGGCGGCCAGCCCGGCCGCGTCGAGCGATTTCGCGAGGCGGTCGCGGACGAGGTAAGCCGATCCGCCGTCGATCACGACGCCCGCGGCGATCATCAGCGGCACGAGAGCGAAGGCGAAGAGAACGGCCGCGGCGCCGCTCTCCGACGTCCGCCACGCCGCCAGCGCCTCGCGCAATCGGAGACCAACGCCTGAGACGCCGCGCGACATCACGCCCTCCACCGCCGGAAACGTCGCGCCGCGAGACTAGGGCGAACGCCTTACCGAACGGTGTCGCATCGGCCCCGACGTTCTGCGGGC
>RECW01000086.1 GCA_007693835.1 Paracoccaceae bacterium
CGCGGACGCTTACCGCTGCGCGCCGCGGGGCGCAAGACGCGCCGGACAACCGCGCCGGCGCGCCCCGCCGCATGGCCGCGGATTGCGCGCGCTTGCGTATCGGCTAGCCTCCGCCCTTGGCGAAATCCATGGAGGCGGGCGTTCGATGGCGAATGAAACGACGACGAAGGGCGCGGCGGGTCTCGACCCGCACGTCGTCACGGCGATTCTCGACGCGGTCGACGCCGGATTCGACCGCCAGATCGAACTGACCCGCGCGCTCGTGATGACGCCTTCGCTGCGCGGCGAGGAAGGCCCCGCGCAGGATTTCCTCGCCGAATGCTTCCGCGCGCGCGGCTATGGCGTCGACCGCTTCCCCATGGACCGCGCGGCGCTTGCGCGTCACCCCGGCGGGGGGCGGATCACCGAAGAGCACTCCGACGCGGACATCGTCGTCGCCCATGCGGGCGCAGACGGCGGGAAGGGCCGGTCGCTCATCCTGCAGGGTCACGTCGACGTGGTGCCGCCGGGACCGCGCCGACTGTGGTCGCACCCGCCGTTCTCCGCGCGGATCGACGGCGACTGGCTCTACGGGCGCGGCGGCGGCGACATGAAGGCGGGGTGCGTCGCCAACTTCGCCTGTCTCGACGCGCTGGCCTGCGCCGGTTTCGCGCCCGACGCGCCGGTCGTCATCCAGTCGGTCGTCGAGGAGGAATCGACCGGCAACGGCGCGCTGATGACCCATCTGAAGGGCTATCGCGGCGACGCCGTGCTGATCCCCGAGCCCGAAGACGAGATGCTCGTCCGCGCGAACGTCGGCGTCCTCTGGTTCAGCGTCACCGTCTCGGGAAGCCCGGCGCACGTGCGGGCCATGGAGACCGGGAAGGACGCCATCGGCGCCGCCTTCGGCCTGATCGGCGCACTCCGCGAGCTGGCCGCCGACTGGAACCGCCGCGCGCGGGAGCACCCGGCGTTCGGCGAGGGTCCGCCGCCGATCAACCTCAACATCGGGCGCATCGAGGGCGGGGACTGGCCGTCGTCGGTCGCAGGCGCATGCCGGTTCGACGCGCGCATCGCGATCCTGCCCGGAACCGCCGCCGCCGACGCCGCCGCCGAGATCGAGACCTGCATCCGCCGGGCGGCCCTCGCGGCCGGCATGGGCGGCAACGCCCTGCCCGAGGTGCGCTGGACCGGGTTCTTCTCCGAAGGCTACGTCCTGGAGCCGGGCTCCGCCGCCGAGGCGGTTCTGGCCGAGGCCCACGCGCGCGCGGCGGGCGCGCCGCTGCGCAGCTTCAACACCTTCAGCTACCTCGATACGCGGGTCTATGCGCTCTACGACAAGGTTCCCGCGCTCTGCTACGGCCCGCTCGCCGAGAACGTGCACGGACCCGACGAACGCGTGAGCATCGCCTCGATCCGCCGCGTCACCGGCGCGATGGCGCTGTTCGTCGCCCGCTGGTGCGGGCTGAGGCCCTTGCCGACATAGGCGGCGCGCCGCCGGCGTTCTTCGACAGGGGTGTGCGGCGCCGTGGCCGCGGCGACCCGTGCGCCCGCGCCAAAGTCCGGACTGGGGAGCATTGCCGAACGCGGCCGCTCCGCCCATGTGGCCCGCACAAGCCTCCGTTCGGCCCGCACCCGAGGAACGCGTCCGCCATGCCCGTTTCGACCCGAGTTGGGGCAAGCGCCCTGCGCCGCGCCGTGTGGCCGTGGCTTTCGGCGGCGGCGTTCCGGGCGCTGCTTGCGGTCGGGCTTTGGGGCGTCGTCGCGGGGCTGCGGATCGAGGACTGGCCGGGCGCGGCGGTCGGGGTGATCGGCGCGACGCTGGTCAGCCTCGCGCTGACGCCGCCGTCGCCGAGGCGTCTTCGGCCCGTGGCGGCGTTGAGGGTCGCCGCGCGCTTCCTGCGCCTCTCCGTGATCGGCGGGCTCGACGTCGGCTGGCGGGCGCTGCATCCGCGCATGCCGATGCGGCCTCGGCTTTCGGCGCGCCGCAGCGCGCTCGCGCCCGGCCCCGCGCGCGACCTGATGCGCGCGTTCACCAGCGCCGTGCCGGGCGTGCTGGCGTGCGGGGTGCGGGACGACGGGGCGCTGATCCTCCACTGTCTCGACGGCGAGGCGGAAGACGACGCCGCGCTCGACGTCGATGAACGGTTGATCGCTTGCGCGCTCGGTTCGGGGCCGCGCGACGGGGGCGTCTGAGATGGCGGCTCTGATGATCTGGGCGGCCGTCGCCATCGCCGCCATCGTCGCCGTCGGGCTCGTGCGCGTGCTCTGCGGCCCGACGCGCGCCGACAGCATGATGGCGGCGCAGCTTATCGGCACCGGCGGGATCGCGGTGCTGCTGCTGATCGGCGTGGCCGCGGGCGCGCCGGCGGTGGTCGACGTGGCGCTCGCGCTGGCGCTGCTCTCGGCCTTCGCCGGCGTCGGCTTCGTGCTCGGCGGGGCGCGGCGATGAGCTGGGCGCTCGACGCGCTGTCGGCGGTCCTGATCGGGGCTGGCGTGCTGGGCTTCTTCGCCGGCACGGTGGGGCTGCTGCGCTTCCCCGACACGCTCAGCCGACTGCATGCGGTGACCAAGACGGACAACCTCGCCGTCGGCCTGATCGTCCTCGGCCTGATGCCGCAGGTCGACGGAGTCGGGGCCGCGCTCCGGCTCGCGCTGGTGTGGCTGCTGCTCCAGGCGTCCGGCGCGACGGTCGGGCAACTGATCGCCGAAGTCGCGCGGCGCGACGGCGCGCCGCCCGCCGAGCCTGCCGCTTCGGGGCGGCGCGACCGCGGACCGCGACCATGACGGCGTGGTTCGACGTCGGTCTCGCGCTGATGGCGCTCGGGCTCGCGTGGCGCGCGATCGCGACCCGCCGAGCTTTCGATTCGACCGTCGCCTTCGTGATCTACGGGCTTGTGCTGACCATCGCGTGGGTGCGGCTCGGCGCCTACGACGTCGCGCTGACCGAGGCCGCCGTCGGCAGCGGGCTGACCGGCGCGCTGCTGCTCGGGGCCGCGCATCGGCTCGAACGCGCTCCGGCCGACGAGGACCGGCCGAGCGCGCCGCTCCGCGCCCTGCTCGCGGTCGCCTGCGCCGGCGTGGCGCTTGGCCTCGGCGCGGTCGTGCTGGCGCTGCCTCAGGTCGAGCCGCTGCAGGCCGTCGCGGCGGCGAGCGCCGCGGAGGCGACCGGCCTTCTGAACCCGGTCAACAACGTGCTGATGGCGTTCCGCGCCATCGACACGGTGCTGGAGAAGATGGTGCTGTTCGCGGCGCTCGTCGGGGTCTGGTCGCTGGCGCCGGACGCCGCATGGGGCCGCCGGCCCGGCCGGCGCTTCCCGCCGGCGGCGGAAGGGCCGCTCACGCTGTTCGCGCGCGTGCTGCCGCCGGTCGGCGTGTTGATCGCGGCGCACCTCCTCTGGGTGGGCGCCGACGCGCCGGGCGGGGCCTTCCAGGGCGCGACGATCCTCGCCGCGATGATCCTGCTCGTGCGCCTCGCCGGGCTGGCCGACGCGCCGCCGGTCAGCAGCAGGGCGCTGCGCCTGCTGATCGTGCTCGGTCCCGCCGCCTTCCTCGGCGTCGGGATGGCCGGCGTCGTGCTCGCGGGCGCGCCCTTCGCCTACCCGGCGGCGCACGCGAAGGCGATCATCCTCGTCGTCGAGTTCGCCATGCTCGTCAGCGTCGCCGCAACCCTCGCCCTGCTTGTGGTCGGCCCGCCTGAGCGGGCGCAGGCGGCGCCATGATCCTCGACGTCGCCGCCGTCTTCGGGCTCGCGGGCGCCGGCGCGGTCGGGCTCGGCCTGTTCGGCATGCTCGCCAATCCGCGGCCGCTGCAGAAGGTGCTCGCGTTCAACCTGATGGGCAGCGGGGCCTTTCTGATGTTCGGCGCCGTGGCCCGTCGCGCCGCGGCGCCCGGTCTCGGCCCCGATCCGGTGCCGCACGCGATGGTGATCACCGGCCTCGTCGTCTCCTTCGCGGCGACGGCGCTGATCGTGGGGCTGCTGCTGCGCCTCCATGCGGTCAGCGGCTCGACCAGCCTGAAGCCTCAGCCCGGCCCGCGCCGCGCTGCGCGGTCGACGCCAGCCTCCAAGACGTCCGAACGGGGTGACGCGGCGTGATCGGGCTTGAGGGGCTGCTCGCGAGCTTCGGAGCAGGCGGCTCGGCGCTGCCGGCCCTGCCTGTCACGCTGCCGCTCATCGGGGCGGCGCTCGCCTTCGCCGTCGGCGGGCGGGCCGGCGCGATGCTGGCGCTCGTCGCTCATGCGGCGACCGTGCTCGCGACCGGGGTGCTGATCGTCGTGGTGGCGACGGCCGACGCGCCGGTTTCTGTCGCCCTCGGCGGCTGGCATCCGCCGCTCGGGATCGCGCTGCGGGCCGACGGGTTCGCGGCGGCGGTGCTCGGCGTGGCGGCGGCGGTGCTGACGGCCGTGGCGGCGCAGGCGACGGGCGCCTTCTGGCCGCCCGCCCGGCGCGCGCGCCTGCGCGCGGCGCGCGGGCGTCGCCGTGTCTCCGCCGCCTTCTGGCCGCTGCTGCTGATGCTGTCGGCGGCGATGGCGACGCTGGTGCTGGCGGCGGACCTCTTCACCCTGCACGTCGCGATCGAGCTGCTCACCTTCGCCGCCGCGCCGCTGCTCTGCCTCGACGGCCGGGCGGACACGCTGAAGGCGACGCTGCGCTACGTGCTGTTCGCGCTGCTCGGCTCGATGCTCTACGTCGCCGGGATCGTCATCCTCTACGGCTTCTACGGCACGCTCGATCTGGCGCTGCTGTCGGTGGCGGTCGAGGGCGACTGGCCCACCGTCGCGGCGCTCGGGCTGATGACGGCGGGGCTGGCGGCCAAGACGGCGCTGGCGCCGCTTCACCTCTGGCTGCCGCCGGCCCACGCCGGGGCGCCCGCCGTCGTCAGCGCGGTGCTCTCGGGGCTGGTGGCGAAGGGCGGCTTCGTCGTGCTGGTGCGCATCTGGTTCGACATGGCGCCCGGCGTCGCCACCGAGGCGTTCGTCGCGCTGATGGGGGCGCTCGGCCTGACTGCGGTCGCGCTCGGCAGCCTCGTGGCCCTTCAGCAGAGCAGCCTCAAGCGCATGATCGCGTATTCGACCGTGGCGCAGATCGGCTACCTTTTCGTCCTGTTCCCGCTCGCCTTCGACCCGGAGGCGCAGAAGCTGACCGCAGGCGCCGCGCTGGCGGGCGGCGCGCTCCAGTTCATGACGCACGCGTCGGCCAAGGCGGCGCTGTTCCTCGCGGCGGGCGTTCTGGTGGAGCGCGCGGGCGCGGACGCTTTGGCGAGACTCCGCGGCGCGGGCCGCCGCGCGCCGCTGGCGGCGCTCGCCATGGGGCTCGCGTTGCTGGCGCTCGCGGGGGCGCCGCCCGGGGGCGGCTGGGCGGCCAAGGCGCTGGGCGCCGCCGCGCAGCAGTCCTTCTGGAGCGACGCGTTGACGGCGGCCGGCGCGCTGACGGCGGGGTATCTCGGGGCGGCCCTCGTCGTCTTGCTGCAGCGCTGCGACGACGTGGGGTCCCCGCTGCTCTGGCGCGGCGCGCCGGCTCTGGCGCTGGCGGCTCTCGCCTCGGGTCTCGGGCTCGCGCCCCTGGCCGGGCTGCTGCCGATGGCGGCGGGCGCCGCGCCGACGCCCGATGTCGCGGAGGCGCTCGCCGCACTGCCGCCGCTGGCGGTCGGCGCGGCGCTGGCGCTGATCTTCGGCGAAGCGGGCGAGGCGCGGCCTCGACCGCGGGCGCGAGGCGCTCTCATCGCGCGCGCGGTCGACGCCCTGCGCGGCGCGGCCCGGCGCGTTGTCGCGCCCGCGCTGGCGCTCGACGCGGGCCTTGCGCGATGGTCGGCGGCGAGCGTGGTGCTGCTCGCGATGCTCGCGGCCCTGCTCGCGAGCCTGTCGCCTTCGTTCCCGTCGCCGGCGGCGACCATCGCCGCGCTGTCCGCGCTCGGATGAGCGGTTTGGGGCGCCCCTCGGCGCCCGATCTGGCCAAAATTGATTCGTCTACGTTCGATCGTGCCTGCGTAAGCGGCACATAAGGCGGACAGGGCGGTCGGCATAGCCCCGGTCGCGCGCGGCGCCTGCATGCCGCGCCGCCGCCGCCGCCGCCGCCACTGATGTTGTTTTCCTATCCATCGCAGGGGGTTGCTCTCTCTCATCGCGAGCCCGCGGCGGCGCTCCCCCGTCGTGGGCGCCTTGAGCCCGCGCTTTCGCGACGCTTTCATGGACATGGGCACGCCTCTTGCTACGCTAGGGGCGTCGTCATGTCGCCGCGTCCGCGACGTGTGACCGCATCAACGACAGGGAGCACCATCACAATGACCCTCACTCCGACCTTGCGCGGCCTGTTCGCCGCCTCCGTCGCCGTGGCGTCGCTTTCGGGGGCCGCAAAGGCCGCGCAGCCGTGCATCGGCGCATCGTGGGAGCTGACCGGCGCGCTGGCCCACACCGGCCTCCAGATCCGTTACGCCGTGGAAGTCGCCATCGACGAGATCAACGCCGCGGGCGGCGTGCTCGGCGAGCAGCTGGTGCTGCGCGCCTACGACGACCAGGGCGAGCCGGCGCGCGCGGTCGACAACGCGCTGCGCATCGGCGAGCAGGACGAATGCGTGGTGATGCTCGGCGGCTTCCGCACGCCGAACGCCATCGCGCTGCGCGAGCCGCTCGACGAGATGGGCCTGCCCTGGGTCGGCGTCATCTCCGCCGGCACGCGCGTCATCGAGCACGAGACCGGCGAGAACGAGTGGATGTTCCGCGTCTCGATGAAGGACCGCTGGGTGGCGCCGTTCCTCGTCGAGCAGGCGGTCGCGCGCGCGCCCTCGGGCCGGATCGGGCTGTTCTACGAGGCGACCGGCTGGGGGCAGGGCGCCGTGCCCGACGTGGTCGCCGCCGCCGAGGCGCAGGGCGTCGAGCTGGTCGCGCAGGAGACCTTCAACATCGCCGACACCGACATGACCGCCCAGCTGATCCGGCTGCGCGACGCGGGCGCCGAGGCGCTGGTGTTCTACGGGGTCGACCGCGAGGCCGACGCGATCCTGCGCTCGATGGAGCGCATCGACTACCGCCCGACCATCGTCTCGGCGTGGGGCATCGGCGGCCAGCTCGGCAACACCGCGGGCGCGTTGTCCGAAGGCGTGCTGGTGGCCGGCACCTTCTCGTGGTGGGGCGAGCTGGAGCCGCGCGCGCAGGCCGTGCTCGACGCCATGAAGGAGCGCTTCAACCTCGCCGGCCCGCAGGACCTGCTGCTGCCCTCGGGCACCGCGAACGCCTACGACGCGGTGCACATCATCGCGCGGGCGCTGGAGATCGCCGGCGAGTTCGACCGCGAGAAGCTGCGGGACGCCTTCTACGAGGTGCGCCATGAGGGCATCGTCGCCGTCTTCGACCCGGCCTTCGAGCGCACCATGGAGCGCCACGACGCGATCACGCCCGACGCCTACCGGCTGTTCGCGTTCCACAACGGCGTGATGCTGCCGCTCGACCAGACGCCGTTCGGCACGAACTGAGCCGACGCGCGCGTCTCCTGCGGCCGCGCCCTGACGGCGCGGCCGCGCCCATGCTTGCAGGGAAAGGGCCTCCGCGGTGGAAGCCAATCTCCAGTACGTGCTGTCGGGCCTGTCGATCGGCGGCGTCTACGCCATGGTCGCGCTCGGCTTCTCGATGATGTGGAGCGTGGCGAAGGCCGCGAACTTCACCCACGGCGACGTGTTCATGCTGGGCGGGGTGCTGACCGTCTCGCTGATGGCGCTGGGCCTGCCGATCTGGATCGCGGCGATCCTCGCCATCCTGATCGCGGCGGCGGCCGGCGCGCTGATCGAGCGCTTCCTCGTGCGCCCGTTCAACCGCGAGGCCAACGCCATCGGCTGGATGCTGACCACCATCGCCATCGGCGTGATGATGGAGAGCTTCGGCACCGCCACCTACGGGCCCCTGCCGCAGCCCTTGCCGTCGCCGCTCGCGGTCACGCCGCTGCGCTTCGGCGGCGCCGGCGTCTTCCCGCAGGAGCTGCTGCTGCCCGTCGTCGCCGTGCTGGCGATGCTGGGGCTGCGGCTGTTCCAGACCCGCACCCACTTCGGCCGCGCGATCCGCGCCGTGGCCGCCAACCGCGTCGCCGCCGGGCTGATGGGCATCGACGCCGACCGGGTGACGATGGTCGTCTTCGCCGCCGCGGGCGGGCTCGGCGCGCTCGCGGGCTTCCTGATCGCGCCGGTGATCCAGGCCTCGACCACCATGGGTCTCGTGATCGGGCTGAAGGCCTTCATGATCGCCATCATCGCCGGCATCACCAACGCCGCGGGCGTGGTGACCATGGCGCTCGCCTTCGGCGTGGTCGAGCGGCTGATCGAGGGCTACCTCTCGACTTCGGCGCGCGACGCGTTCGGCTTCACCCTGATGATCCTGGTGCTGCTCGCCTTCCCGCAGGGCGTGTTCGGCCGGAAAGAGGTGTCGAAGGTATGACCGTCTCTCCCCGTCTCGCCGTCGGGCTGACCCTCGGCATAGGCGTCGCCGTCCTCGCGTTCCTGCCTTACTGGAGCGACGTGTTCGGCGGCCGCTTCCCGACCAGCTTCGAACTGCGCATCGTGCTGCGCGTGATGATCATGGCGATCGTCGTCATCGGGCTGAACGTGCTGGTGGGCGGCGCGGGCCTCGTCTCGCTCGGCCACGCCGCGCTCTACGGCTTCGGCGCCCATGTGGCGGCGCTGCTGGCGCTGCGGGCGGGCTTCGGCTTCGCGCCGTCGCTGGTGGCGGCGGTGCTCGGCACGGCGCTGGTCGGCGCGGCGCTGGCCTATCCGTCCGTGCGGGTGCGCGGCGTCTACCTCGCCGTGATCACCATCGCCTTCGGGCTGGTTTTCGTGAACGTGCTGCGGGAGTGGGTGTCGTTCACCGGCGGCGCCTCCGGCCTCGCCGGCATTCCCCGCGGCGAGGTGTTCGGTCAGCGGCTGAGCCCCGGCCGGCGCGACGGCTTCTCGCTCTACTACGTCGTGCTGTTCTTCCTCGCGCTGGCCTTCGTGCTGCAATACACGCTGATGTATTCGCGCTTCGGCCGCGCCATGCGGGCGACCGCGATGAGCGAGAACGCCGCGCAGGCGCTCGGCGTCTCGGTGATCCGCATGCGCACGCTCGCCTTCGTGCTGTCGGCGAGCTTCGCGGGGCTGGCGGGAGCGCTGTTCACCAACCTCGCGCTGTTCGTGAACTACGAGACCTTCCAGTTCACCCAGTCGATCCAGTTCCTGCTGATGACGATCCTCGGCGGCGCCGGCACGCTGCTCGGGCCGCTGGTCGGCACGATCGTGGTGTTCTTCGCGACCGTCCTGCTGCAGGCGTTCGAGGAGTGGCAGACCTTCGCCTTCGGCGCGCTGCTCGCGCTCGTGCTGTTCGTGATGCCGAAGGGGATCGTCGGCTCGTTCGAGGCGTGGCTGGCGAGCCGCGGCGCGAAGCAGCGGATGCGCGAGACGGCCGAGTGGCCGCACTGGACGCCCGAACTCAACGCCGTGATCCAGCCGCTGGAGAACCCGCCCGCCGCGGCGCTGGAGCTTCGGGGCCTGACGCTGCGCTTCGGCGGCCTCGTCGCGGTCAACAAGGTCGATCTCGCGGCGAAACCCGGCGCGGTGCATGCGCTGATCGGGCCGAACGGGGCCGGCAAGTCGAGCGTCATCAACATGATCTCGGGCTTCTACACGCCGTCGGAGGGCTCGATCCGCCTGCTCGGGCAGGACGTGACGGCGCGCGACAGCGCCGCCATGGCCGCCGCCGGCGTGGCGCGCACCTTCCAGAACACCGAGCTTTTCGGCGCCATGACGGTGCTGGAGAACGTGATGGTGGGTTTCCACACCCGCTACGAGGCGAATCTCATCCAGACGCTGATCCGCGCGCCCCGCGCGCGGTGGGAGGAGGCGCGGGTGAGGCGCGAGGCCGAGGCGCTGCTCGATTTCGTCGGCCTGCGCGACTATGCCGACGAGCGCGCCGGCGCCCTGCCTTTCGGCCACCAGCGGCGGCTGGAGATCGCGCGGGCGCTGGCGCTGCAGCCGCGGCTCCTGCTGCTCGACGAGCCGGCGGCGGGGCTGACGCATGGCGAGATCGAGGATCTGGTGCGCCTGATCCGCGTGCTGGCGGAGAAGGGCCTGACCATCCTGCTGGTCGAGCACCACGTCGACATGATCATGGCGGTGTCCGACCATGTGACGGTGCTTGACTACGGCGTCGTCATCGCCTCGGGGCCGCCGTCGGAGATCCAGGACGACCCGCGCGTGATCGAGGCGTACTTCGGCCATGCGGCGCCGGGCGCTGCGGCGAGAAAGGCTGCGGAATGAGCGACCCCATCCTCTCGGTCTCCGGGCTCAAGGTCTCCTACGGCCCCATCACTGCGGTCGCGGGCGTCGACATCGAGGTCGGCCGCGGCGAGTTCGTCGGCGTCATCGGCTCGAACGGGGCCGGCAAGTCCTCGGCGATGCGCGCGATCTCGGGCGTGCTGGCGCCGGCGGGCGGCGCGATCCGCTTCGACGGCGCCGACGTCACGCGCCGCAAGAGCCACGAGATGGTCGCCCTCGGCCTCGCCATGGTGCCCGAAGGCCGGATGATCTTCGGCGACCAGACCGTGCGCGAGAACCTGCTGCTCGGCGGCTTCAGCCGGGTGATGCGGAGCGACCCCGAAGTCGAGGACGACATCGAGCGGGCGCTGGAGCTGTTCCCGCGGCTGCGCGAGCGGCTCGGCCAGATGGCGGGCTCGCTCTCGGGCGGCGAGCAGCAGATGCTCGCCATCGCGCGCGGGCTGATCTCGCGGCCGAAGCTGCTGGTGGTGGACGAGCTGTCGCTCGGCCTCGCGCCCAAGATCCTCGATCTGCTGTTCCCGATCCTCGCGGACCTGAACGCCAAGGGCCTCTCGATCCTGCTCGTCGAGCAGATGGCGAGCTACGCGCTGGCCGTCACCCAGCGCACCTATGTGATGGAGAACGGCCGCGTGCTGTTCAGCGGGCCGTCCGCGGAGCTCGCCGAGGACGACCGGGTGCTCGACGCCTACCTGGGCCGCAAGCACTGATGGCGCGGCCGCTTCGTCAAGCCGCCGCCGCGGCCGCCGGATGACCCTCGCAGCGAACCCGGGGGCGCTCTCCGCGCTCGCCGCCGCCATCGCGGACGGATCCCTGACGCCGCGCGCGCTGGTCGAGAGCCGTCTGGCCCGCATCGCCGACGTCGACGGGGCGGTGCAGGCCTGGCGGGTGGTGGATGCGGACGGCGCCCGCGCCGCCGCCGACGCCCTCGGCGCCGAAGCGCAGGCCGGGCGGTTGCGCGGGCCGCTCCACGGCGTGCCGTTCGCCGTGAAGGACGTGATCGACGTGGCGGGCCTGCCGACCCGCGCCAACAGCCCGTCGCGCGCGGACGCGGCCCCTGCGCGCCTCGACGCGACGGTGGTCGCGCGGCTGCGGGCGCTGGGCGCGATCCCGCTCGGCAAGGTCCACACCACCGAGTTCGCCTATTTCGAAAGCGTGCCGCCGACGCGGAACCCGCACGATCTCTCCCGCACGCCCGGCGGCTCATCCGGCGGGTCGGCGGCGGCGGTGGCGGCGGGCATGGTTCCCTTCGCGCTGGGCACCCAGACGGCGGGGTCGGTCAGCCGGCCGGCTGCCTATTGCGGCGTCGGGGCGTTCAAGCCCTCGACGCTTTCGGCGGCGGGCTGGGGCGTCACGCCGCTCGCGCCCAGCTTCGACACGGTGGGCGCCTTCGCCGCGACGGCGGCGGACGCGGCTCTCGTGGTCGGCGCCTTCGCGCCGGAAGGCGCGCGGATGGCTTCGTCGGAACCGCCCGAGGCCGCCGAGGTGGTGCAGATCGAAGACGCGACCATCGCCGAAAAGGCGTCGCCCGCCGCGCTCGCCGCCGTCGAGGCGCTCGGACGGCGGCTCGAAGAGTCGGGTCTGCGGCGGCGGCGCGCGCCATCCCCCGCGCCCTTCGCCGAAGCGGCCGCCGCGCACCGCACGATCTTCGCGGCCGAGCTGGGGCGAGTCCACGCGGGGCTTCTGTCGCGCGAAGGCCTGATCGCCCCGCGCCTCGCCGCCGACATCCGCGCCGGCCTCGCCACGCCGGACGCCGACTATGGCGACGCCCTCGCGACGCTCATCGCCATGCGGCGGCGGTTCTGGAGCGCGCTGCCGTGGCCGGCGCTCGTCCTGCTGCCCGCGGCGCCGGGCCCTGCGCCCGAGGGGGTGGCGACGGGCGACCCGGCGTTCATCTCGCCGATGACGGCGCTGGGCGGCCCGATCGCGTCGATCCCCGCGGGGTTCTGCCCGGAGACGGGCGCGCCCCTCGGCGCGATGCTCTGCGCCGCGCCGGGCGAGGACGGGCGGCTCGCCGCGGCGGTGCGGCGGCTTGGGCTGTGAGGGGTCTAGAGCGGCGCTTCGCCTAGCCCGGCGCGGTCGAGCAGGATCTCGGCGCTGTCGTTCCAGACGTCGATGCGCACGATCTTTCCCGCCCGCACCACGAAACGGTCGACGTAGCGGTTGCCGTCGAAGGGCGTGCCGTCCGGCCAGGCGCCGTAGAGATGGCCGGTGTTGTAGACCACCACGTCGCCGGTCGCGGGGTCGAGCGCCGCGTCGGTGAACAGGAAGCGCTTCTTCACCCAGGCGTAGCGCTTCGCGTTGAACGCAGCGCAGTCCGCCGGCCCCCCGAAGCGCCGGCCGCCTGTGAAGGTCAGCGCCAGATCTGGGGCGAGATACGCCGCGGCGCGTTCGGGGTCGGGGATCATCGAGAGCTCCAGATAGGTCTCGACGAGGGCCTTGGCGGCGGCTGCGGGGTCGGTCATCGCGCGTCTCCGTGAGGGGGCGATGCGAGTTAAGGCGGCGCCGTCCGCGCCGCGCAACGAAAAACGGGGAGCGGCCACGATGGATCCGACGTCGCGCAACGCGACGCCGATGAACCTCGCGGACTACGGGATCGCCGAGGGCGATCGCGCCGACCTCGTGGTGATCGACGCGACCGACCCAGCCTTCGCCGTCGCCGAGATCGCCCAGCCGACGCTCGGCTTCAAGCGCGGTCGGCCGACCTTCACCCGCGCCCTGCCGGAGCTGCGCCGGCCGCAGCGAGTCAGGCGGCCGGCTTCAGCAGATACACGCCGGTCTCGTGCAGCGTGGCGGTCCAGCCGGGCTCGACGACGATGGTCGTGGTCTCCTCCTCGATCACCGCAGGCCCCTCCACCCGGTCGCCGGCGCCGAGCCGGGCGCCGTCGTAGATCGGCGTCGGGCGGCGGTCGGCGTCTGCCGAGAACATCATCGCGCGCTCGCCCTTGCGGGCCGCTTCGGCGCCCGCGCCGGGGGCGATGCGCATCGGCGGGGGCGGGTCGATGACGCCTTCCATGACGCTCTCGACGTTCACGATCTCCACCAGCGAGTTGGGCTCGTCGTAGGTGTAGAGGTCGCGGTGGCGGCGGTCGAAGGCGGCGCGGATCGAAGGCAGCGCCGCAGCGTCGATCGGGCCGACCGGGATCTCCACGGTGCACTCGTGCACCTGGCCGACATAGCGCATGTCGAGGGTGCGGCGGATGCGGATGCGGTCGGGGCCGAAGCCGTCCGCGCCCAGTTCCGCGGCGCCCTCCGCCTCGAGCGCCGCGAAGGTCTCGGCGAGGCGTTCGGCGACGCCCTCGGCGTCCATCCGCGCCGGGAAGGGCGCCATGTAGTTGTGCTTCACGTCGGAGATGATCTGCCCGAAGGCGCAGAGCCCGGAGGCGAGCTTGGGGATCAGCACCGTCGAGACGCCCATCTCCCGCGCCAGCGCCGTGACGTGGGCCGCCGTCGCGCCCCCGGCGCAGACCAGCGCGAAGTCCCGCGGGTCCTCGCCCTTCTCGACCGAGACGCGGCGGATGCCGTTCACCATGTTGTTGGTGACGATGGTGAACATGCCGTAGGCCGCGCGGTCGACGGAGATGCCGAGCGGCTCGGCGACCTCGCGGCGGATGGCGTCTTCGGCCTTCGCGCGGTCGAGCGGCAGACGCCCGCCGACCAGCCCTTCGGGGTTCAGGTAGCCGAGCACGAGGTTGGCGTCGGAGACGGTGGGCCGCGTCCCGCCCTGCCCGTAGCAGGCGGGGCCCGGCGCGGCGCCGGCGCTGATCGGGCCCATCTGCAGCAGCCCCATGTCGTCGATCCAGCCGATGGACCCGCCGCCGGCGCCCAGCGTCTCGACCGCGATCATCGGCACGCCGATGCGGTAGCGCAGGAAGTCGATGTTCTTGTGGACCGCGGTGACGCCGTTCTTCGTCATGGTGATGTCGAAGGAGGTGCCGCCCATGTCGACGGTGATCAGGTTCTTCGCGCCGAAGGGTTCCGCGACGTAGAGCCCGGCGCGCGGCGCCGAGGCCGGCCCCGAGTTGATCGCGTAGACCGCGCGGCCGCCCAGCACCTCGCCGGTCGCGAGGCCGCCGTTCGACTGGAAGTAGCGCACCGGGTTCTGCGCCCCGAGGCCCCGGAACCAGCGGTCCACGGCGGCGACGTAGGCGGCCATGATCGGCCCGAGGTAGGCGTTGACCACCGCCGTCGAGGTGCGGGTGTATTCGCGCACCTGCGGGTAGAGGTCCGAGCCGACCGTCAGCGGCACGCCCGGCAGCTCCTCGCGCACGATCTCGGCGGCGCGGCGCTCGTGGGCGGGGTTCAGCACCGACCAGACGAAGGAGAGGGCGACCGCCTCGACGCCTTCCTTGCGGAACAGCGCGCAAGCCGCGCGCACGTCGTCCTCGACCATAGGGGTGTGCACGGCGCCGGTGGAGATCACGCGCTCGGTCACGCCGCGGCGCAGGTATCGCGGCACCAGCATGGTCGCCGGCGGATACTCGGGGTCGTAGCGGTAGCCGTCCTCCTTGTGGCCGAGGCGGATCTCGAGGCTGTCCTCGTGGCCCCTGGTGCAGATGAGGCCGACCTTCGCCCCCTTGTGCTGGATCAGGGCGTTGAGGCCGACGGTCGTGCCGTTGATGCAGAGGTCGGCCTGCGAGACCACGGCCTCGGGGCTCTCGCCTGTCGCCTCGGCGATCAGGGCGAGGCCGGCCTCGATGGCGCGGGTCGGGTCGTCGGGGGTCGAGAGCGCCTTGAACAGGCGCACGCCGCCGTCGCGGTCGGCCAGCACGAAGTCTGTGAAGGTGCCCCCGGCGTCGACGCCGAGGCGGTAACGGGTGCGCATGGCGGCTCTCCTCAGGCGGCGCGGGCGCGGCGGGCGCGGGTGGCGGCGTCGTCGACCGCCAGCGTCTCGGGGTCGGCGAAGATCACGCCGTAGTCGGCTTCGGCGCCCTCGATGGAGACGAGGCCGTTCTTCACATCATCGGCGACCTTCGCGGGGTCGCGCTCGAACGGGTCGCCGTAGCCGCCGCCGCCGGGGTTCATGTTGGCGGCGCGCTCGCCGGGGTTGATGGTCTCGATCACGTTGTCGGTGATCACCTCCGTCGCGCCGCGGCGGGTGATCTCGAGCCGCCCGACCTTCTTCGCCACCATCGCCGATTTCGCGCCGGCCGCCCCCATCGCGGGGATGCGCCGGCCTTCGCCGAAGGTGATCAGCGTCATCGGCTTGTCGAGCGGCTCGACCTCCCAGCAGGTGCCCGAGCCGCCGCGGTGCCTGCCCGCCCCGGCGCTGTCGGTCATCAGGCTGTAGCGGTGGATCACGATGGGGTAGCTGTGCTCGAGCAGTTCGATGTCGCCCGAGGTCAGCGCGCCGAAGCAGCATTCCGGCCCGCAGGCGTGCCAGCCGTCCTGGCTCGGCGTCGCGCCCGCGCCGCAGATCAGCGAGGCGAGCACCATCGTGACGTATTCCTCGTCGTGGCGCGTGTCCCAGCCGGCGATGTTGCAGCCGTTGGCGTGGCCCCAGGACGCCGCGACCTTGGAGGGCGCCGCCTGCTCGAAGGCGAGCCGCACGGCGTCGGTCAGCGTCTCCATCGGCGTGGTGGTGCAGTTCATGTGGGGCGCGGGCTCCTTCGCGTTGCAGAGCGTGCCCTTCGGCCCCATGTCGACGCTGACGCAGCGATAGAGCCCTTCGTTGTAGGGGGGCGGCAGCTGCGCGAACATCATCAGCCCGAGATAGACGCCCGAATAGCTGTTCCCCTCGTAGCTGTTGATGAAATAGGGGATCTGCGGCGGGCTCTGGATGGCGATGTGGCAGCCGTCGCCCTTGATCGTCACGGTCGCGGTGATGTCGAAATCGCCGAAGCCATGGCCCGCGTCCTCGAGCACGGCCGTGCCTTCGTAGACGCCGTCGGGCACTGTGGCGATCAGGGCGCGCATCTGGCGCTCGGCCATGTTCAGCAGTTCGTCGACGCAGGCCTTCACCGTGTCGGCGCCGTACTTGTTCAGCATCGCGAGCAGGTTGCGCTCGCCCACCTGGCAGGCGCCGATCAGCGCGTTGAAGTCGCCCTCCTGGTCGCGGCGGGCGCGCATGTTGGTCAGCAGCAGGTTGAGGACGTCGTTGCGGGGCTTGCCGCGGTCCCAGATCTTGACGGGGGGGATCCGCAGGCACTCGGCGTAGATCTCGGTGGCGTTGGGGTTGTAGCCCGCGGGCACGGGCCCGCCGATGTCGGTGAGATGGCCCTTGCACACCGTCCAGTAGACCAGCTTCCCCTCGTGGAACACCGGCTTGTACATGCAGGTGTCGATGGCGTGGCTGCCGCCGTAGGCCGGGTCGTTGTGCAGGATCAGGTCGCCCTCGTGAATGTCGTCGCCGAAATAGGCGGCGACCGCCTTCATCGCCGGAATGAGCGAGCCGAGATGGATCGGGATGTCCTGGCCTTGCAGGATCATCTCGGGCGTCGCGTCGAACAGCGCGGTGGAATAATCATGCGCGAGGTTGAACACCGAGGAGCGCGCGGTCTTCTCGAGCGAGACGGTCATCTCGCGCTGCGTCGTCTCCAGCACGCCGCGCACCACGCTGAGGGTGATCGGGTCGACGTCGGCCATGTCTCCGGCCCTCCCTGTTGCTTGTCTGACCGCAGACGTTAACCGGCCTGCGGCGCGCCGTCATGGCGCCGGGCGCACAGTCTCCGTGCATGGCGCGCACTTGCGCGCGGGGTCTGTCCCGGCCAAGCTCCCCGGATGACGCCCGACGCCGCCTTCTCGACCGGCAGCCTGCCGCCGCCCGCGCGCGCCGCGGCGTGGGGCGAGGCGGTCGCGGCCGCCTATTTTCCGCTGGATCTCGCGTTCGCCGACGCCCCGCGGTTCCGCGGCGCGCTGGCCCGGCGCGGCATGGGCGACGTGCTGGTCTCGCGCCTGCGCTCGGCGCCGCTCGCCTATCGCCGCCGGCCGGCGCATCTGTGCGACGGCGGGGAGGAGTCCTTCCTGCTCACCGCGCCGCGGAGCGCCCCCGTGCGCTTCTCCCAGATGGGGCGCGAGGTGGTCTGCGAACCGGGCGGGTTCCTGCTCGAACGCGGCGCCGAGCCCTACGAGTTCAGTTACGACCGGCCGTGCGACCTGATCGCGGTGAAGATCGCGGGGCCGGCGCTCTCGGCGCGGCTGCCGGCGCCGGGACGGTTCTGCGCCGTGGGGTTCGACGGGCGGCGCGGCGTCGGGGCGCTGCTGCTCGACGTGATCCGCGCGGCGGAGGCGCGGGCGGCGGAGATGAGCGCGGCGGCGCGGGAGGCGGTCGGCCGGCAGATCGTCGAGCTGTTCGCGCTGGCGGTCGAGAGCGACGGGCGGGGCTTCGAAAGCCCCGCCTCCAGCGTGCGCGCCGCCCATCTCGCGCGGCTTTCGGCGGCGATCGCGCGCCGCCTGTCCGAGCCGGATCTCGGGCCCGAGGCGCTGGCCGCGGCGTGCGGCGTCTCGAAGCGCTATCTCCACGCGCTCTGCCGCGCGGATGGCTTCAGCGTGGGCGAGCGCGTGCGCGAGGCGCGGCTTTCGGCGGCGCGCAAGGCGCTCTCGGCGCGGGGCGACGGACGGTCGGTCGCCGAAGTGGCCTACGCCGTCGGCTTCTCCGACGCCTCGGCCTTCGCGCGCGCCTACCGCGCCCGCTTCGGCGAAGCCCCCAGCGAGACGCGGGCCGCGGCGCGGGGCGCGCCGGGGTAGGGCGGGCGACGAACGGCCGGGTCGACCACCCGCGCTGTGAAGGATCGCTTCAGGCGACGCCGGCCGCCGCCGCGCGGGCCGCCTCGACGAAGCGCGTCACCGCCGCCGCCCGGTTCGCCCGCCGCCACACCAGCGCGGTGGCGACGCGGAAGCCGGGGCGCGCGATCGGCCGCGTCTCCAGAGACCGCCCCAGATGCCGCGCGAGGCTCTCGGGCCAGACGGTCGCCCCGAGACCCGCCGCCACCAGCCCCAGAATGGCGAGGGTGTTCGACGCCTCGACGGCCGGGGCCAACGCCGCCCCTTCCGCGGCGAACAGGGCTTCGAGGTGGCGGCGATAGGCCTCCCACTCCGCCATGTCGCCGAGCACGAGCGGGGCGGCGGCGATCTCGGCCGGCGTCGCCGCGGCCTGCGCCAGCAGCGGCGCGCCGCGCGCCGCGACCAGCCGCAGCGCCTCGTCGCGCAGCGTGACGGCGTGGAAGTCCGGGTGGTCGAAGGGGCCAATGAGGAAGCCGAGATCGATCTCGCCCTGCGCCAGCGCCACCTTCTGCCCCTGCGTCCGCATCGCCCGGAGCGCCACGTCGACGCCCGGATGCGCCGCACGGAACCGCGCCAGCGTCTCGGGCAGAAGCTCGGTCGCGGCGAACTCCATGTAGCCGACCCGAAGCCGACCCGTGACGCCGCGCGCCGTCAGCCGCGCCGCCTCCACCGCCTCGCCGTAGTCCGCGATCAGCCGGGCCGCGCGGTCGTAGAACTGCCGACCCGCCGGCGTCAGCGCCACGTCGCGGGTCGTGCGCTCGAACAGGCGGAAGCCGAGGCGGTCCTCCAGCTTCTGGATGCGCCGGGTCAGGGCCGACTGGTCGAGGGCCAGCCGCTCGGCGGCGCGGCGGAAGTTCAGCTCCTCCGCGACGGCGAGGAAGGAGTGCGCGAGGTCGAGGCCGGCGGGGTCCATCCCGCGACGCTATCCGGTGATGCGCCGCGCGCAATGATAATTGGCGAGACGGCACTTCATCGGGCCGCCCTCACGCCCGATGCTGGCGCTCAGGCAGACACAGGAGACCGCCATGAGCCAGCTCGACGAGAAGGAGCTCGACCGCGTGCTGACGGCCGCGTTCGAGGCCTCGACCCGCATCTATCAGGAGCGCGGCTTTCAGCGCCGCATCGGCTTCGGCAAGCGCCCGGCGCTGGTCAGCGTCGACCTCGCCAACGCCTGGACGCGCCCCGGCAACCCCTTCACCTGCGACATGGAGAAGATGGACGCCGAGATCATCCCCGGCATGCAGCGCCTGCTGGAGGCCTGCCGCCGCCACGGCCACCCGGTGATCCACGTCACCACCGCCTACGACATCACCGACCGCGACGCCAAGTTCACCGACATGGGTCTCTGGCACCACAAGATCCCGGTCGAGGCGGTGAACATCAAGGACAAGGAGCTCTGGGCGATCGACAGCCGCATCGCGCCGATCGAGGGCGAATACGTGCTGCTGAAGAAGCGCGCCTCCTCCTTCCACGGCACCGAACTCGCGGGGCTGCTGCAGGCCAACGGCGTCGACACCATCCTCGTCACTGGCGTCACCGCGACGGCCTGCGTGCGCACCACGATCTGCGACGGTTTGCAGGAAGGTTTCCGCACCATCGCCGTGCGCGAGTGCATCGGCGACCGGACGCCGGGCGCGGTGGCGTGGAACCTCTACGACATCGACGCCAAGTTCGCCGACGTCGAGGGCGTGGACGACTGCGTCGCCTATCTCGAACGGGTCGGCAACGCGGCCAAGGCCTGAGGCATGATGCGCCGCGGGCATCGCCCGCGGCGCAGGTCTGTCACGGCTGGCGCGACGCCACGTCGGGGTTCCAGTCGGGCGCCGGATAGTCGGCCGGGTAGCAGAGCGCGTGGTCGAGCGGCGGCCGGACGACGTATTTCCGGTCGAAGGGCGTCCACGGATAGGCCTCGCCCGAGCGCACGATGTGCGCCCAGTCGGGATGGGCGAAGAGCGGCCGGCCGACCGCGACCACGTCCCCGGCGCCGCTCTCGATCACCGCCTCGGCGTCCGCGCCCTCGGCGATCCCGCCGTTGACGATCATCGGCTTGCCGCTCGCGTCTCGGATCGCCTGCGGCATCGGCACGTCCGAGTCCGGATCGCGGTTGTCGGCCCAGGCGAAGCTCGCCCAGTGCAGCGCGTCGGCTTCGCAGTCGGCCAGCGCCGCGCCGACGGACCGGGCGTACGCCACGCCGCCGGGCCACGCCCCGGTGAAGTCGTCCACCCCGTCCTGGCTGAGCCGCAGCGTGATCAGCTTGTCCGGCCCGATCGCCTCGCGCACCTTCGCGCAGACGAGCTTCGCGAAGCGCACGTTGTTCTCGGGCGAGCCGCCGTAATCATCCGTGCGCAGGTTGGTCTTCGGGTTGACGAACTGCCAGAGCAGATAGCCGTTGGCGGCGTGGATCTCGACGCCGTCGAACCCGGCCTCGACCGCCCGCGCCGCGCCCTCGGCGAAGCCGTCGGCGACGCGCTCGATCTCCGCGACCGTCAGCGCGCGGGCGGGCGGGAAGGTGACCTTGGGCCAGTCTCCCGTGATCCCGCGGTCGTGCTTCTCCTGATCGCTGTCGGTGTAGAGCACCCAGCCGCCCGACTGGGTGTCCGACGCCGAGACCGGGCTTTCGCCCGCGCGCAGGCAGCGCGGGTCGACCACCCGCCCGCCGTGCATCAGCTGGCAGATGATCGGCACGCCGAGCGCGTGGACCGCCTCGGTGGTCTTGCGCCAGCCCGCCACATGGGCGGCGTTGGCGATCCCCGGCTGCGAGAGGTAGGCCTTGCAGGAGAGGTCGTCGGTCTCGTAGGCGCCCTCCGAGATGATCAGCCCCACCCCGCCGCGGGCGCGGCGGGCGTAGTAGGCGGCCATCTCGTCGGTGGGCGTCCCGTCGAGGGCGGCGCTCTGGCGCGTCAGCGGCGCCATGGCGACGCGGTTCTTCAGCGCCAGCGGGCCGAGCTTCAGGGGCGAGAAGGTCTTCGGGAACATGGGGGAAAAGCCTCCGAGACGCCGGGCCGTCAGGCCCGACGCTCCGCCCTGAGCGTTTCGGTGGCGGCGAGGTCGAGCGCCCAGCCGTAGCCGTCGTCGACCTCCCGTAGCACCACCCCATAGTCGTCCCGCGCATGCTCGGGCCGTATGAACCCGTCGAGCACGTCGTCGAGCACCTTGGAGGGCTCGCGGTCGAGCGGGTCGCCGTAACCGCCGCCCGAGGGCGAGATGTAGGAGACCACGTCGCCCGGCTCCGTCCGGAGCCCCGAGAACTTGGAGTAGGCCTGCCGGACGTTCGACGGGTCGTTGACGTTGTAGATCTCCATCTTGCCGACCGCGCCTTCCTTGCCGCCGAACACGCCCCACGGCGCGTCGAGGTGCCGGTCGGACTCGTGGGTCATGAAGCCCGGCGTGAGGTAGCGCTGCGACTTCACCACGCCCGAGCCGCCGCGGAACTTGCCGGCGCCCGGCGGCACGTCGTCCCGCACTTCATAGCGGTCGCAGATCAGCGGCAGGTGCATGCCGAGATCCTCGAGCGGGTTGTTGCGCGTGTTGCGCATCAGCTCCTCGACCGTGTCGGGGCCGTCGGAGAACGGCCGCCCGCCCATCGCCGCCTCGTTCACCTCGAGGAACACCCAGTAGTCGCCGTTCGGGCGCACGCCGGAATAGGCCGCGAAGGAGAGCGTCGCGGCGTTGCCGGCGGTGCACTTGTCGGGCAGCACCGGGGCGAGCGCCTTGATGACGAGATCCGACATGCGCTGGATCTGGCAGAACCGCGCCTCCGCCGCCGCCGGGGCGATGGGGTTGAAGATGCAGCCCTCGGGCGCCGTCACCTTGATCGGGCGGAACGACCCCTCATTGGCGGGGATGTCGTCCTCGCTCGTGTAGGTGTCGAGCAGGAGCGCGCGGAACACGAAGAACGCCGCCACCTTGGTCGAGCCGTCGAAAGGCACGTTGAAGGCGGTCGGCACCTGCGGCGAGGAGCCGGTGAGGTCGATCTCGACGCTGTCGCCGCGGACCTTCACGCAGACCTTCACGGGAAGGGTCTGCTCGCGGTTGCGCCCGTCGTCGTCGAGGAAGCCCTCGGCGGTGTAGTCGCCGTCGGGGATCTTGGCGATCTCGGCGCGCATCCGGCGCTCGGTGTAGTCCATCAGCTGCCGGGTGGCCTGGATCACCGTGTCCTTGCCGTATTTCGCCATCAGCTCCTGCATGCGCCGCACGCCGAGTTCGGCCGAGGCGATCTGCGCCTCGAGGTCGCCCATGACGAGGCCGGGCACGCGGGTGTTGTCGCGGATGTATTTCCACATCCACTCGTTGCGCTTGCCGCCTTCGTAGAGCTTCACGGCGTCGAGCAGCATGCCCTCGGCCCAGACGTCGGGCACGTCGATGATCAGGCCCGGCGTCGCCGCGCCGATGTCGACGTGGTGGGCGGTGTTGGCGGAGAAGCCGACCAGCTCGCCCTCGAAGAACACCGGCATGACGATGGCGATGTCGGGCGAGTGGCTGGCGCCCTTGTAGGGATGGTTGTGGATCACGCAGTCGCCGTCCCGCCAGTCCGACAGCGGAATGGTCTTCTCGATGCCGCGCAGGTAGCCCGGCAGCGAGCCGATGTGCATCGGCGTCGAGTCGGACTCGCAGAGCGTGTTGTACTCGGTGTCGAAGAGGCCCGCGCCGAGGTCCTGGCTCTCGCGGATGATCGACGAATAGCTCATGCGGTAGAGCACGTTGCCCATCTGCTCGGCGATGGAGTGCAGCGCCCCGCCGACGACCTGCAGCGTGATCGGGTCGAGTTCCCTGGTCATGTCCTGTTTCTCCCCGTCAGACGCGCGCGATGCGGATGTCGCCGTGGCCGAGCACGGTGGCGGTGTACCCCGGCGGCACGAGCGTGGTGGAGTTGTGCTGGGTGATCAGCGCCGGGCCGTCGACCACGTCGTCGGCCAGCAGCTTCGTGCGGTCGTAGCGCGGCGTCTCCACCGCGCCGACGCCCTCGAACACCGTGTCGTGGGCGCGGAGCTTGGCGTCGGCCGGGTTCTTTCGGCCGCCGTGGTCGAGGCTCGGCAGGCGCAGCGACTCGACTTCGGCCGTCGCGATCACCCGCAGCGTCACGCCCTCGGTGATCTGGTCGCGGAAGGCGTGGCCATAGGCGGCCTTGTGGACGTCGAAGAAGCTGTCGATGACCTGCTGCTTGTTGGCCTGGGTCAGCGGCCCGTCCGGCATCTCGGCGCGCAGCTCGAAGCCCTGGCCGAGGTAGCGGCACTCCATGATCCGGGTGAACCGCCGCGCCTCGGGCGCGATGCCGTCGGCGTCGAGCTGGGCGTCCGCCTCGGCCTTCAACCCGTCCGCGATGGCGTTGATGCGGGCGAGTTCGGCGTCGTCGGCGTTGTCGAGCGTGCTCAGCACCGAGCGGGTGTATTCGTACTTGAGGTCGGTCACGAGCAGCCCCATCGCGGCGGTGATGCCGGGCTGGAGCGGCGAGATCACGTCCTTCGCCTGGATCATCTCGGCGAGCGCGACGGCGTGGAGCGGACCCGCCCCGCCGAAGCCCATCAGCGTGAAGCCGCGCGGGTCGACGCCCTTGGCGACCGAGTTGGCGTTGATCGCCAGCGCCATGTTGTTGTTGACGATCTTCAGGATGCCGAGCGCCGCGTCGGTGACGCTCATGCCGAGGGGTTTGGCGATCTTCTCCTCGATGGCCTTCGCCGCGAGCTCGGGGTCGATGTCGAGGTCGCCGCCGAGAAAGTGCTCGCGGTCGAGACGGCCGAGCACCACCTGCGCGTCGGTCACGGTCGGCTCGTCGCCGCCCTTGCCGTAGCAGGCGGGGCCCGGCGCGGCGCCCGCCGAGCGCGGCCCGACGCGGAAGGCGCCGCCCGCGTCGATGTAGGCGATGGAGCCGCCGCCCGCGCCGATGGCGTCGATGTCGATCATCGGCGCCAGAACGGGGAGTCCCGCCACTTCGGTGTCGCGCGGGTTCTTGATGCGCAGCTCGCCCCCCTCGATCACCGAGATGTCGGCCGAGGTCCCGCCGATGTCGATGGTGATCACGTCGCCCGTGTCGCAGTGCCCGCCGGTCCACTTGCCGCCGATCACGCCGCCGGCCGGCCCCGACAGCAGCAGCCCGATGGGCCGCGCGGCGGAGTTCTCCACCGTCGAGATGCCGCCGTTCGACTGCATGATCCGCACCATCGCCGTGACGCCGTTGTCGCGCAGGCGCGACTCGAGACGGCGGAGGTAGAGGGCGGTCTTCGGGCCGATGTAGGCGTTCATCGCGGTCGAGCTGAACCGCTCGTATTCGCGGATCACGTTGACGACTTCGGAGGAGGCGCAGACGAAGGCGTCCGGCATCACCTCCTGCACGATCTCCTTGGCGCGCATCTCGTGCCGGTCGTTCAGGAACGAGAACAGGAAGCCGATGATGACGGCTTCGAGCCCGCGCTTCTTGAACGTCTCAGCCGCCGCGTAAACCTCGTCCTCGGCGAGGGGCGTCTCGATCTCGCCGGTCGGCGGCATGAGGCGTTCCGTGATCGGCAGGCGGTTGCGGCGCTTGACCAGCGGCTTCGACTGCCAGGGCACGTCGAACTGCAACGAGAAGTTGTGCGGCCGCTTGTGGCGGGCCATGTGCAGGATGTCGCGGAAGCCCCGCGTCGTCAGCATGCCGACTTCGGCGCCCTTGCGCTCGATCACCATGTTGGTGGCGACGGTGGTGCCGTGGAACAGCTGGTCGATCTCGCCGGGCTCGACGCCCGCGATCCGGCACACCTGGAGCACGCCGGCGACCACGCCTTCCGACTGGTCGTGCGGGGTGCTCGGCACCTTGGTCACGAAGACCTGCTGCTCGCCCGCCCCCGCCGCGCGGGTGCGCTCCAGCACCACGTCGGTGAAGGTGCCGCCGACGTCCACGCCCACTCGTATCATCGTCCTCTCCTCCCTCCGCCGCGGTCGCGGCGGCGTTGCGTCCGGTCGCCGGGCTTTCCGGCGAAGCTTGCCTGTTCGCGCGAACCGGCGTCCGCGCGGTCTTTCGGCCCGGCCAAGCCGGGGTCGGCGAGCGATCAGGCGGCGGCGAGCACCACCGTGGCGCGGTCCGGCCGCCAGCGCAGGTCCACCTGCGCGCCGGGCCCGACGCCGCGCCCCTCGATCTTCTCCCTGTAGGTCTCCAGCCGCACGCTCAGCGCGTCGTCGAGGCGGACGGAGACGTAGGCGACGTGACCGACCGCATCGAGCGCCGTCACGACGCCCGAGACGCCTTCGGTCTCGCCATGCTCGGGGGCCGCGCCCTGCGGCAGCACCTCGACGTATTCCGACGGCGCGACGACCATGGCCTGCGCTCCGGGCGCCGCCGTCCCGGCGTCGAAACCGGGCGCGCCGCTCAGCGCGCCGAAGCGCGTGCGCACGACGGCGCGGGCGGGGCCGGCTTCGGCCAGTTCGCCCTCGATGATCTTGTTGCGCCCGATGAAGCGCGCCACGAAGGGCGTGCGCGGGCGGGTGTAGAGGGTGAACGGGTCGGAGATCTGCTCGACGCGGCCCGCGTTCATCACCACCACCCGGTCGCCCATGCTGAGCGCCTCGGACTGGGCGTGGGTGACGAAGATGAAGGTGACGCCAAGCTCGCGCTGCAGGAGCTTCAGCTCCTCCTGGATCGACTTGCGCAGGTTGGCGTCGAGGGCGCCGAGCGGCTCGTCGAGCAGCAGGATGTCAGGCTCCGTCACGAGACCGCGGGCCAGCGCCACGCGCTGCTTCTGGCCGCCCGACAGGCCGCGCTCCTTCGCGTCGGCGACGGCGCCGAGGTCGAGCTTGCCGATGATCGCGTCGACCCGGCGCCTGATCTCGCGCGGCGCCACGCGCCGCACTTCGAGACCGAAGGCGATGTTCTGGCGCACCGTCATGTGCGGAAAGATCGCGTAGTTCTGGAAGATGGTCGCGGTCGGCCGCTGCTCGGCGGGCACGCGGGTGAAGTTCCGGTCGCGGATCAGGAGGTCGCCGGAGGTGATGTCCTCGAGCCCCGCGATCATGCGCAGCGTCGTCGTCTTGCCGCAGCCCGAAGGGCCGACGAAGGAGACGAACTCGCCTTTCTCGACCTTCAGGTCGAAGCCGTGCACGGCGACGGTGCCGCCCGGATACACCTTGCGGACGTTGACCAGTTCGAGGTCGTGGGTGTGCATCGGCGGCCTCGCGCGAACGGAGGCCGGGCGGCGCGGGGCCGCCCGGCGGCAGGCGTCAGGCGCTCAGGAACTCGTCCCAGCGCATCATCAGGTGGTCGTACTCGTCCGGCCACTGGTGCCAGTAGGTGACGTGGGCGGCGCGCTCCTCGAGGCTGCCGCCGTCGCGCAGGTCGCCTTCGTTGATGCCGCGCTCCGACGCGCCCACCCACGGCTTGCCCTCGTACCAGAAGCCGTAGCGGTCGGGGTCCATCACGTCGCGGATGTTGGTGGTCGGCGAGTAGTAGCCCTGCTCCGACACGGTGATCGCGGGCGGACCCGACAGCCAGAAGTCGGCGTAGGCCTTCACCGCGTCCGGGTTCGGCGAGGAGGCGATCATCGAGATGCCGATCGACCAGCCGCGATAGCCTTCCTTCGGCACCGCGTAGCTGCAGGGCACGCCCTGCGCCTTCACCGCCATCACCGCCGGCTGCCAGGCGTCGGCGAGGATCATCTCGCCCGAGGCGAGCAGGTTCACCAGTTCGCCGAAGTCGCCCCAGAGCGCGCGGAACTGGCCGTCGCGCTTCTTCGAGATCAGGAAGCGCGCCGCCTCGTCGATGTCGGAGACGCTCGGGTTGCCGGGGTTCGGCACGTCGAGCAGGCCGAGCGAGTTCATGGCGAGGATCGCCTGGCCGAAGGCGATCAGCGGGTCGACGTTCAGGCCGGTCTTGCCCTTGAACTTCTCGTCGAACAGCGCGGTCCAGGTGTTGGCCTCTTCGGCGTCCACGAGATCCGGGCGGTAGCCGATCGAGTCGAAGTTGAAGACGGTCGGCACCATCCACAGCTGCGTCTGGTCGGCGTCGGCCCAGATCTGGCCGGAGATCTGCGCCTCGGGCGCCATCCGCGGATCGGTGTCGGTGAACATCTCGCGGATGTTGCCCCAGTTCGACAGGCCGGCGGTCGGGATCGGCGCGATGGTGTTGGTGAAGATCATCGCCGGCAGACGCTCGCCGATGGTCTCCCAGCAGTCGTAGGCGGTGGAGCCCGCGAGCAGTTCGGTCTGGGTGTTCGGGAAGATGTCGGCCCGGCCCGACACCGCGCGCACGCCCGAGGCTTCCTTGAAGTCGTTCAGGATGCGCTCCTGCACCGTGACCGACAGGCCGACGGTGCGCAGCTGCTGGTCGCCGAGCGACTGCGCCCACAGCATGTCGGGGCGCAGCAGCGCCGAGGACCCGGCGAGCGCGCCGGCGCCGGCGATGAAGCCGCGGCGGGAAGGATGGAGCAGTCTCATTCCGTATCTCCCTGTTGGTGTTGCGCTTCCCGCTCCGGCCCTAGTAGCGGCCGACGAGCAGGCCCCCGTCCACGGTGATGGTCTGGCCGGTCAGGTACCGCGCCGCGTCCGAGACGAGGAAAAGGATGACGTCGGCGATGTCCTCGGGCTGGCCGACCCGGCCCATGGGGATGAACTCGGCCGCCGCCTTCAGCCCCGGCTCGCCGAGCGAGTGGACCGGCGAGAGCGACTGCGCGGTGCGGATGTAGCCGGGCGCGATCCCGTTGGCGCGTATCCCGTCGCGCGCCAGCTCCACCGCCAGCCCGCGCACGAGGCCGACCACGCCCGCCTTCGCCGCCGAGTAGTGGACGTGTTCGTCCCAGCCGTAGGCCACGCCCATGATCGAGGAGACGCAGACGATCGCCCCGGCCCGCTTCGCCTTCATGCCCGGCAGGGCGGGGCGGATGACGCGGATCATGCCCTTCAGGTCCACCTCGAAGGTGTGGTCCCACTTCTCGTCGGTCATCTGGTCGAGGGGCACCTTGTGGGCGATGCCGGCGTTGCAGATCACCGCGTCGAGCGGGCCGTGGGCCTTCTCCGCCGCCGCCACCACGGCGTCGGCCTGCTCGGTCGAGGTGACGTCGAGGAAGTGGAACTCGGCCGCGCCGCCCGCCGCGGTGATCTCGGCGGCGACTTCCGCGCCCTCTGTCTCCAGCACGTCGGTGAGGATGACGCGCCACCCGGCGGCCCCGAAGGCCTTGGCGGTCGCGCGGCCGATGCCGATGCCGGCGCCGGTGATGATGACGTTCTTCATGGCCTCGCTCTCACAGCATCACGTCGCCGGAATTGGGGCCGAGGGTCTGGCCCACGTAGATTTTCGCATCGTCAGAGGCCAGGAACGCGACCGTCGCCGCCACGTCCTCCGGCTCGCCGAACCGGCCGAGCGGCAGCTCGCCCGCCTTCGCGCCGCGCCACTCCTCAGAGAGCCCGAGCACCAGATCGGTGTTGATCGGCCCCGGCGCGACGGCGTTCACCCGCACGCCGCGCAGGCTGACCTCCCGCGCCAGAGACTTGGTGAGCCCGATGATCCCCGCCTTGGCGGCCGAGTAATGCACGAGCTCCGCCCCGCCTTTCTGGCCGAGCTGTGAGGCGACGTTGACGATCGCGCCGCGCCCCGCCGCCAGCATCGGCCCGATGGCGCGGCGGCAGCACAGGAAACAGCCGCGCAGGTGCACCGCGATCATCCGGTCCCAGTCCGCAGCGGCCAGCGCCTCGAACGGCGCCTGGTGGACGTGGCCGGCGTTGTTCACCACGATGTCGGCCGGCCCCCAGGCGGTCTCCGCCGCGCCGAACAGCGCGTCGACGTCCGCCTCCGAGGCGACGTCGCCCGCCATGCCGGCGGACTCGCCGCCCGCGGCGCGGACCGCCGCCGCCGTCGCCTCGGCCGCTTCGGCGCGCAGGTCGTTGACCATCACCCGCGCGCCTTCGGCGGCGAGGCGCAGCGCCGTCGCGCGCCCGATGCCGGCGCCGCCGCCGGTGACGACCGCGACGCGGCCCTTCAAGCGATCCGGGCAAGGCGCGGTCATGCGATGTCCTCCTGCACACCCTGCGCCCTCAGCCGCGCGCGCCGCACCGACGCGCCCATCAGCACGCCGTAGACGGTGAGCAGCGCGAAGGAGAACAGCGTCGTCAGCACGCCGAAGGCGAACAGGTTGGGGTGAATCTCCACCGCGAAGGTGCCGTAGATGGCGAGCGGCATGGTCACGTTCGGCCCGCCGGTGAACAGCGTGCGCGGGAACTCGTCGTAGCTGAGGGTGAAGGCGAACAGCATCGCCGACAGCACGCCCGGAAAGATCATCGGGAAGGTGACCTTGCGGAACGTCCGCCCCGGCGGCACGCCGAGCGCCCACGCCGCCTCCTCCACCGACTGGTCGAAGCGGTTGAAGATCGCCAGCATCACGAGGAAGGCGAAGGGGAAGGTGTAGACCACGTGCAGCACGAAGGCCGTGCTCCACCAGTTCCGCGCCACGCCGAGCTGGTCGGCCACCAGCGCCATGCCGAGGCCGAGCAGCACGCCCGGCACCATCATGCCGAGCACGACGAGGTAGAACACCACGCCCGAGCCGCGGAATTTGGTGCGGAACGCCTGCGCGGTCAGCGTGCCGAGGATCGTCGAGACCACCATGGTCGCGAAGGCCAGCGTCAGCGACCGCGTCAGCGCCTGCCCGATCGGCAGCGGCGCGATGCGCGACGGCGGCGCGAAGCCGAAGATATGGCTGTACCAGAAGGTCGACCATTCGAGGATCGGGAACTGCGGCCCGCCCTCCGGCCCCTTCTGGAAGCTGAGGATCCCCATCACGACGAAGGGGCCGTAGAGGAACAGGATGAAGAGGGCCGTGTAGACCGCCAGCGCCCCGCGGGTGACTTTCAGGTGATGCATCGCCGCCCCCTCAGAGCTCGCGCCGGAGGTTGACGAGGGAGAGCAGGGCCGCGATCACGACCACCATCACCCCCGTCAGCACCACGCCCACCACCGCCGCCAGCGCCCAGCGTAGCGAGCCCACCTGCGTGACGATGATGTTGCCGAGCAGGTTGACCTGCCGCCCCGAGAGCGCCGAGGCCGTGGCGAACTCGCCGAGCACCATCACCGAGACGAAGATCGCGCCGACCACCACGCCCGGCAGGCTGAGCGGGAAGATCACCCGGCGGAAGATCGTCCAGGCCGAGGCGCCGAGGTCGCGGCTCGCCTCGATCAGGCTCTCGTCGATGCGCGAGAGCATGAAGGCGACGGGGCCGACCATGAACACGACGTAGATCTGAACCATGCCGATGATCACGGAGAGTTCGGTGAACAGCAGCACCGCGATCGGCTCGTCGATCAGGCCGAGGCGCATCAGCACGATGTTGATGGCGCCCTCGCGCCCCAGCATCGGCCGCCACGCGATCACGCGGATCAGGAAGGACGTCCAGAACGGGATGACGCAGGCGACCAGCAGCACCGTCTGCGTGGTCTTGTTGCGCACGAACTGCCCGATGAACAGCGCCGTCGGATAACCGATCACGAAGGTCAGCGCGAGCACCGTGAGCCAGAGCCGCAGGGTGCGCAGCAGCGCGTCGAGATAGGTCTGCGAGGAGAGGAACATCTCCCACGAGCGCGTCGTCAGCGTCGGGCTGATGGCGAAGGTGGTCTGAGTCCAGAACGAGACGTAGACCATCATCGCGAGCGGCGCGATCAGGAACAGCGTCATCCAGATCACGCCGGGGGCGAGCAGCAGGTAATGGCGGTTGCGCCGCCAGAAGCTCTCGCGCGGCGCGGGGGCTGCGTAGGCGGACGGGGAGGCGGCGGCCGTCGCGTCCATCAGGCGGCTCCTTTCAGGCGGCGCGTCTCGATCAGCCGCCCCGAGGCGTCGAAGGCGAGCACGTCGTCCACGGCCCAGGTGACGGTCAGGGCCGCGTCCTTCGGGTGGTCGACGGGATCGCTCCGGCTGAGGTGCCGCTCCACCTCGAACACGCCGCCGTCGGGCCGGTGGAGGAAATAGACCACGCGGCTGCCCAGGAACTCGCGGGCGATGAAGGCGGCCGGCATCGCGGCGCGGCCGGGCGCCGGCGCGCCGCCCGCCGGCTCGATCGACGCAAGGTCGTAGCGGACGGCGTAGTGCGCGGCGCGCGCCGCGCCCTCGGGCAGCGGCAGCAGCACGTCGCCGTGGCGGAACCCACCGATTTCGGCCTTGCCGTCGAGGACGTTGTAGGCGTTCAGGAATTTCGCGACGGCCACGGTCGCGGGGCGGGCGTAGACGGTGTCCGGCGCGTCGATCATCACCGCGCGGCCCCGGTCGAGCACGATCATGCGGTCGCCCATCGCCAGCGCCTCGGCCTCGTTGCCGGTGACGTGCATGAAGGTCACGCCGAGCGCCTCGCGGATGCGGCGCAGCTCCACGGTCATCCGCTCTCGGAGGTTGGCGTCGAGGGCGCCGAGCGGTTCGTCGAGGAGGCAGATCTTGGGCTCCGTCACCAGCGTGCGCGCCAGCGACACCCGCTGCTTCTGCCCGCCCGACAGCTGGCCCGGCATCCGCTGGCCAAGATCCGAGAGGCCCACCAGTTCGAGCATCGCGTCGACGCGGCGCTTCACCCCTGTTTCGTCCGTCACAGGGTCGACAAGCCGGTTGCGCAGGCCGAAGGCGACGTTGTCGAACACGCTGATGTGCGGGAACAGCGCGTAGCTCTGCTGCACGAAGCCTAGGCCGCGCGTGTGGGTCGGGCGATGGGTGATGTCCTCGCCGTTCAGGCGGATCGAGCCCGAATCGGGTCGCTCCAGCCCTGCGATCAGGCGCAGCAGCGTCGACTTGCCGGCGCCCGAAGGACCGAGCAGAGTGAGGTATTCGTCGTCGCGGACCGTGAGCGTGACGTCCGAGACGGCCGGAACGCCGTCGAAACGTCGCGTCAGGCCCGTGAGCTCCATCATCGCGCGCGCCCTTCCCGCGTCCAGCGTCCGCGAGTCGTTAACGGCTCGCCAGCGCAGAATTGACTATTGTGCGCAAAAGTCAAATCCCTCAGGCTCTCTCCGGCGAAAAAACTCTGGCTGGCGACGAATTGTGCTGCGGCGCCGCAAATGACGGCAGGATGCGAATGCACCTCGCAGACGAAAGACGTTTTTCGGGAGACGGCGACGCCGCGGCGGCGACCGACAAGCCCGCGCCGCGCTACGCCGCGATCGAGCGCCGCCTCGAAGCGGCGATCCGCTCCGGCGCGCTGCCGGCGGGCGCGGTCCTGACCGAAGGCCCCATCGCGGCGCTGTTCGGCACCAGCCGCACGCCCGTGCGCACCGCGCTCGGCGTGCTCGCCGACCGCGGGCTTCTGGCGCGCTTCGACGGCCGCGGCTTCGTGGCGCCGGGCGCCGCCGCGCCCCGCCGCATCCGACTGACGCCCGAGATGCTCGGCCTCGCCGCCGAGATCGAGCCCGAGCCCAAGACCGTCGCCGCCGAGCGCATCGAGGGCGCCGTCGAGGACGCCATCGCCGCCGCCCTGCCGTTCGGCCGTTTCCGCATCAGCGAACAGGCGGCGGCCGGCGCGTTCAACGTCAGCCGCACGGTGATACGCGAGCTGCTGTCGCGATTGCAGGACCGGGGGCTCGTCGCCAAGGACGTCCGTTCGCACTGGGTGGTCGGCCCGCTCACGGCCCGGGACGTCGCGCATTATTTCGCCATCCGCGGGCGGCTCGAACCGCTTGCGCTGGCCGAAAGCGCGCCGCGCCTGCCTGCGGCCGAGATCGCCGCCGCGCACGCCCGCACCGAGCGCGCGCTCGACGAGGCGGACGCCGCGCGCGTCGCTGACTGCGAGGTCGACCTTCACATCAGGCTGCTCTCCGCCGCGCCCAACCCGCACCTGCTGCGCATGATCCGGCAGAGCCAGATCGCCCTGGTCGTCAACCGCGTGTTCGCCGCCCACGTCGGCGCGCGGCCGTTCGACGGCGCGCTGCGCGAGCACGCCATCGTGCTCGAATTCCTGACACGGGGGGCCTGGAGCCCCGCCGCCGACGCGCTCGCCGCGCATCTCGCGCTCTCCGCCGAACGCACCCGCCAGCGATTGATGGCGATCTCCGTGTTCCCGGAACCCGAACCGCCGGAATGGCTTCGCCGCTGGTCGGGATGACAGGCTCGGGACCCGGTCGCGGCGATTTCGCCGCCGGAAGGCCTCCGGACGGGAAGGCCCGATCGGCGGCGGCGCGGGCGCATGTCGCTGCGCCGCCCGCGGATCGGATCGCTGTCGGGACCATCGCCGGGCGACCGGGACGGGCGCAGCTTCCGACTTCCCCTTCACTTTCACCGACCGCCGCGCGAGCCCACGCAGCCGCCTTCGCCGTCAGACGCGGACGAACAGACGGCCCGCCCGCAGGATCTCGACAGCCCGCGACAGTTTCGGGTCGCGCGCAGACAGCGGCCTGTCGTCATCGGCGTCCGCATCCTGTGCGCGCCGCCGCCCCGCCAGCGCGACCTCGCGGGCTTCATCCTCGGTGAGGCGGACCACGATGTGCGGCTCCACGCCATGCCCGTCGATCGACCGCCCGCTGGGACTGTAGTACCGCGCCACGGTCATGCGGACGGCGCTGTCGGAGCCGAGGGGCGCGACGGTCTGCACCGACCCTTTGCCGAAGGTCGTCTCTCCGATGAGGAGCGCCCTGCCATGATCGGCGAGGGCGCCGGCCACGATCTCCGAGGCCGACGCGCTGCCGCGGTTGACGAGGACCACGAGCGGCGCGCCGTTCAGTCGGTCGCCCGCGCGCGCATAGCTCACGTCGAGCACGACGCCGCCCCGGCCGCGCGTCTCGACGATGCGGCCGCCGTCGAGCAGGATGTCGGACACCCCCACCGCCTCGGTCAGCAGCCCGCCGGGGTTGTTGCGCAGATCGAGCACGAAGCCCGCCAGTTCGATCCCTTCGGCGTGCGCTTCCTCTTGCAGCCGGACGATTTCGGCTTCGAGGTCGCCTGTCGTGTCGCCGTTGAAGGTGGAGATGCGCAGCACCGCCACATCCCCTTCGAGCCGCCCGCGCACCGGCGTCACCCGGATCATGTCGCGCACGATCTCCACGTCGCGCGGGGGCGCCTCGCCCCGCTCGACGACGATCCGCACCGCCTCGCCCACCGGACCGCGCATGCGGCGGATGGCTTCGCCCAGCGTCAGGTCGCGCACCGGCGCCCCGTCGATGCGCACGATCCGGTCGCCCGCAGCGAGCCCCGCTTCGGCGGCGGGCGTGTCGTCCATGGGCGCGATCACGACAACGGCCCCGTCCTCGTAGCCGACTTCGATGCCGAGGCCCCCGAAGCGCCCGGCGGCCTGAATGCGCATCTCGTCGAAATCCTCGGGCGGCAGAAAGGCGCTGTGCCGGTCGAGCGACGACAGCATCGCGCCGATCGCGGCCTCGACGAGGTCGGAAGCGTCGACGTCGTCGACGAAACCCGCCCGAATGCGCCGAAACACCTCTTCGACAAGGGCGAGGGCCTCGCGGTCGGCCTCGGTCTCTTTCGGCGGTCGCGTTTCGGCTGCGACGGCGCCGATCGTGAACAACGCGACGAATCCCGGAACCAGCACCCATCCGCTCCTAGCCATGGCCTCGCCTCACCCTGCCCATTGCGTCAAGAGACCGCGGACCTGTGGGCGGATCTTGACGCCGGATGGCGGCCGCCGCCGCGAAGACGCCAAGATCCGGTCGGCGCCGCAGGGCGCGCGCGCCGCCCTGTCGGCCGGCGGCCGCCACGGGTGTGGCCGGCGGTCCACCCGCGCCCGCGGTGACGCCCGCCGCGGACGGTTTTCGCGAGACGCCATGGCCGCGTGCCGCCTGATTGCCGTGAGGGGCGCGATCGGGTCTACAGAAGCGCCGCCGTGCGGGGGCGGCCGGACCGGGTGAGAGTGATGGTGAGTGAAGACGGGATCCTGAGGCGGTCGCTGGCGGCGATCCTGCTGGTCGCGGCTCTCGGGATCGGGTTCGGGATCGTCTCCGGCTCCTTCGCCATCCTGTTCGACGGCGTGTTCTCGCTGATCGATGCGGCGATGACGGTCCTGTCGCTGTTCGTCGCGCGTCTCATCACGCGGTCGACGCTCGAGAGCGGGCTGTCCGATCGTCTCAATCGCCGTTTCAGCATGGGTTTCTGGCACCTTGAGCCCATGGTGCTCACGCTGAACGCCACGATCCTGTTCGGCGTCATGGTCTACGCGAGCTTCAGCGCCCTCCTGAGCCTCTTCGAGGGCGGCAGGACGATGGAGTTCGGCCCGGCCCTCGTCTACGCGGGCGTCGTGGTGGCGATCAGCGCGGGCATGGCGCTCTACGAGCACCGCGCCATCCGACGCGCCCCGTCGGACTTCGTGAAGATGGACCTGCAGGGCTGGATCATGTCGGGCGGCGTGACGACGGCGCTGCTGGTCGCCTTCGCCGTCGGCTACGCGATCCAGGACACCGACCACGCGTGGATCACGCCCTATGTCGATCCGGCCGTCCTGCTCGCGGTCTGCCTGGTTCTGCTGCCGATGCCGATCGGCATCCTGCGCCGGGCGGCGTCCGAAGTCCTGCTGATCACGCCGGACGACCTGCTCGCGGAGGTCGAACGCGTCGCGGCCGGGATCGTGACGGAGGAAGGGTTTCTCGGCCATCGCGCCTATGTCGCCCGCGTCGGCCGCGGCACGCAGATCGAGATCTACTTCATCGCGCCGACCGGACAGCCGCCGCGTCGGCTTGAGGATTGGGACGCGCTGCGCGACCGCATCGGCGCCGAACTCGGCGGCGACCCGCGCCACCGCTGGCTCACCATCGCCTTCACGACCGATCCGGCCCGCGCCGACTGACGCGCTGCCGGCACTGGTCGTGGAGCGCGCCGCGAGGCGAAGACGCCGCCCGCCCGCTCGCCCGGCGTATCGCCGGCTCCCCCCCCGTCCCCTGCGCGGCCCCGTGGCGATGACCCTCGGCCATCTTCGGCGCCGCGCCCATCCGGATGGGTCACCGGCGGCGCGCCGAGCAGGTCTCGGCGGCCCGGGAAATCCGCGGCCCGGCCCTCCAGGCGCTCGGGCGGCCTCATTTCTCGTATCGCGGCATGGCCTCGAACTCTTCGCGGGCGATATCGGCGTAGAGCCGCATTTCCGCGTCGTCGCTGAACGCCTCGAACGCGTCGAACGGCACGGCGACGCGGCGCGCGTCTCCCACGATCCACCCGCCAAGCGCCCATCCGCCCACGTCGACGACGGCGGCCTCGACCGCGCCGGCGTCGTCGAAGACCAGCGCGGCGACGCGGCCGACGGCGTCGCCGTCGACGTCGAACACCTGCGCCGCGGCGATCTCGTCGGCCGTCACCCGGTCTCGCTCGACCGGCGTGAAGCCGTGGCGGGCGAGGGCGTTCACGCGCTCGCGCCGCTCGCGCGCGCGCAGCGCGGGGTGGCGCACGTCGGCGGGGTCGAAGCGCGGCGCGTCTTCGAGCTGCTGGCGCGTGGCGTCGAGCACGACGCGGAAGCCGTCTTCGTCCGGACCGGCGCGGACGCGCACGGCGTCGAACGCGATCGCCACGGGCTTCGCGCCGATGCCGAGGAAGCCGCCGAGGTCGACGACGACCGCGAGCACATGCCCCGTCTCGTCCACGAGCACGTCCGAGACCGAGCCGACGTTGTCCCACGCCCGCGCGTTCCACGCGCCGCCGTCGAGCCGGTCGACGGCGGCGAAGCGTTCGTTCGGCGCGTAGACGTCTGCGCCGAGAACGCCGTCGCGCTGCAGCAGCACGGCCTCGGCGCGCGTCACGAACGTCGGGTCGGGGCCGCGCTCGGGCGCCGGCGCGGCGTCATTCGGCTCGGCGAGCGCGACGGAGGCGACGACCACGGCGAGGGCGGTCGAGAGAACGGCGTTGCGGGGCATGGCTCTGCTCCTCCGTGTCGCTTCGGATCACGCCGCTTCGGGTCGCGCTTCGGCGACACGCGGGCTTCGCCTCAAAGGCGAAGCGCCGGCGAGCGCGGCGCGAGCGCAGCATCGTGGGGGGAAAACGCGCCCGCGGCCCGATGGTTCCCCGCTCGCCCCAGGCCGCCGAAGGAGCGAGAGGCGGGCGGCGCCGGCGGAAGATCGGCCTTCGCCTTCGCGGCGGGTCGGGTTATGTGACGTTCTGACGCTCCCCCATCGGTCGACCGCCATGCTCCGCGCCTTCGCCGCCTACTACGCGCCGCACAAGCGGCTTTTCCTGCTCGACTTCGGCTGCGCCGTGCTGGCGGGGATGCTGCAGCTCGGCTTTCCGCTGGCGGTGGCGGCCTTCGTCGACCGGCTGCTGCCGCAGGGCGACTGGCGGCTGATCTCCATCGCGGCCGGCGCGCTGCTCGCGGTCTATCTGGTGAACGCCGCCCTGATGGCGGTGGTCACCTACTGGGGCCACGTCCTCGGCATCGCCATCGAGACCGAGATGCGCCGCCGCGCCTTCGACCACCTGCAGAAGCTCTCGTTCCGCTTCTTCGACAGCCAGAAGACCGGGCACCTCGTCGGGCGGCTGACCAAGGACCTCGAAGAGATCGGCGAAGTCGCCCACCACGGCCCCGAGGACGCCTTCGTCGCGCTGATGACCTTCCTCGGCGCGCTGGCGCTGATGGCGGCGACGCACGCGCCGCTGGCGCTGATCGCGGCGACCATCGCGCCGATGGTGATGTGGCTGATCATCCGCTTCGGCGGCGCCATGACCCGCAACTGGCAGAGCCAGTTCGAGCGCGTCGGCGCCTTCAACGCCCGCATCGAGGAGACCATCGGCGGCGCCCGCGTCGTCCGCGCCTTCGCCAACGAGGACCACGAGCGCCGCCTGTTCGCCGCCGACAACGACCGCTACCGGCGCGCCAAGCTGGAGGCCTACCGGCTGATGGCGGCGACCGTCTCGCTCAACTTCCTCGGGATGCGGCTGTTGCAGGTGGTGATCCTGCTCGCGGGCGCCTTCTTCGTCTACGGCGGCAGCCTCAGCATCGGCGGCTTCGTGGGCTTCCTGCTGCTGATCAACGTGTTCTACCAGCCGCTCGAGAAGATCGCCGCGGTGCTGGAGACCTACCCCAAGGGCATCGCCGGGTTCCGCCGCTATCAGGAGCTGCTGGCGACCCGGCCCGACATCGCCGACCGCCCCGGCGCCGTCGACCTCGGGCGCGCCGTGGGGGCGGTCGCGTTCGAGGGCGTGCGCTTCGGCTACGAGCCCGGCCGCCCGGTGCTGCGCGACCTGTCGCTGGCCATCGCGCCGGGCGAGACCGTCGCTTTCGTCGGCCCCTCCGGCGCGGGCAAGAGCACGCTGCTCTCCCTCGTGCCGCGGTTCTACGACGTCGACGCAGGCCGCGTCGCCATCGACGGCCACGACGTGCGCGACGTCGCGCTCGCCTCGCTGCGGCGGCAGATCGGCGTCGTCCAGCAGGACGTCTTCCTGTTCGCCGGCACGCTGCGCGAGAACATCGCCTACGGCCGGCTCGGGGCCTCCGACGCCGAGATCCTCGACGCCGCGCGCCGGGCCCGGCTGGCCGAGCTGATCGACGGGCTGCCTGAAGGGCTCGACACGGTGGTCGGCGAGCGCGGCGTGAAGCTGTCGGGCGGGCAGAAGCAGCGCGTCGCCATCGCGCGCATCTTCCTCAAGAACCCGCCGATCCTCATCCTCGACGAGGCGACGTCGGCGCTCGACACCGAGACCGAGCGGCTGATCCAGGCGGCGCTGGAGGAACTGGCGCGCGACCGCACCACGCTGGTGATCGCCCACCGCCTCGCCACCATCCGCAACGCCGACAGGATCGTGGTGCTGACGCCCGACGGCATCGCCGAGCAGGGACCGCACGCCGAGCTTCTGGCCCGCGGCGGCCTCTACGCCCGGCTGAGCGCGGCGCAGGACGCCGGGCGCGCGGCCTAG
>RECW01000197.1 GCA_007693835.1 Paracoccaceae bacterium
GCGGGAGGGCGGGCCGAAAGGTCCGCCCTCTCGCGTTTTGGCCGCGGCGCAAGACTTGTGCGGCGTCGCGTGAGCGTCAGGTCGGGGTGAGCGCGCGGCGCAGGCCCGCCGTCTCGGCCTGCGCGCGGCGGACGCGCAGCCGAACCGCCGTCAGACCCGAGAGAGGATCTCGAGCGCTGCGGCGTGCAGCGCCGCATCGCCGGCGGCGACCACGCGGCCGCCTTGTTGGCAGTCCTCTCCGCGCCAGCCCGTGATCACGCCGCCGGCCCCTTCGATCACCGGGATCAGCGCCTGCACGTCGTAGGGTTGGAGCCCGGCCTCGATGACGAGGTCGACGCACCCCATGGCGAGGAGGGCGTAGGCGTAGCAGTCGAGGCCGTATCGCGTGAGGCGCACGTGGTCCCGCACGGCGTTGAAGCCGGCCTGCTCCGCCGCGGTTCCGACTTCGGGATAGGTCGTGAACAGCGTCGCGTCCGACAGGGCGGCGCACGGCCGGGTGCGCAGCGCGCGCTTCTCCGCCCCGCGCGTCCAGGACGCCGTCGCGCGCCCGCCGCGCACGAGGCCCTCGAAGCGCTCGCCGGTGAAAGGCTGGTCGATCAGCCCGATGACCGGACGGACGCCGTCGTTCAGCGCCACGAGGACGCCCCACGTCGGGGCTCCGCTCATGTAGCTCCGCGTGCCGTCGATCGGGTCGAGCACCCAGGTGAAACCCGTGTCGCCCGGCGTCGGCGCGTGCTCCTCGCCCATGACCGCGTCTCCGGGACGCAGCCGCGCCAACACCGCGCGCATGGCGATCTCGGCGGCGCGATCCGCCGCGGTCACCGGATCGAACCGCCCCGAGGCCTCGGCCTTGTCGTCGGCGGCGAGCGTCGACTGGCGAAAGCGCTCAAGGCATGGCGCGCGCGCGGCGTCAGCCGCCGCGTGCGCGGCTGCGAGAAGCGCCGCATCGCCATCATCCCGCGTGTCGCCGTCCATGCGCGCCGCCCCTGATCGAACCAGCGCGACCGTGGCGTCCAAACGGCGGCCCGGTCAACTGTCGGCGCGCGGGGCGCGCGCGCCGTGGTCAGGCCGCCTGGCTCAGCACCCGCGCAAGGTCGAACAGCCGGCGCCGCTGCTCGGGAGGGATCGCATAGTAGGAGCGCACGAGATCGAGCGCCTCCTTGTCGGCGAGCAGATCGCCCGAGTGCGTCGTCGTTTCGGCGGGCTGCTCGTCGGACAAGCCCTCGAAGAAGAACGACACCGGCGCCTCCAGGGCCGTCGCGACGTCGTAAAGGCGTGACGCCGAGATCCGGTTCATGCCGGTCTCGTATTTTTGAATCTGCTGGAACTTGATGCCGACCCGCTCAGCCAATTGCTGCTGGGTCATGCCGACCATCCACCGCCGATGACGCAAACGCTTGCCCACATGGACGTCCACAGGATGCTTCATAACGCTACTCTCCCCCGAAGTTGGCGATGGTTGTGATGCACGGATCGTGCCAGCAAAACCCGCGGGCTTCCGTGGCGCACATCTTTTCAGGGAAAAGGCTTTAAGTCCCTACACGCGGAAGGCGAAAGGCTGAACGCACCTGATTGATTAACCAATTGCTCTTGTTCGCCTTTGCAAAAAGGCTTCGCAAAATGCGAAGCCGCGGTGTCAGATCGTCGCTTTCCGCATAGCGCGTTTGCGTTCGTGGGGGTCCAGGTGGCGCTTGCGCAGCCGCAGGGCGTGGGGCGTCACCTCGACCAGTTCGTCGTCCTCGATGTAGGCGATGGCCTCCTCGAGGCTCATGCGGACGGGCGGCGTCAGGATCACCGCGTCGTCCTTGCCGGACGCGCGGATGTTGGTGAGCTTCTTGCCCTTGAGCGGGTTCACCTCGAGGTCGTTGTCGCGGCTGTGTTCGCCGATGATCATCCCCTCGTAGACCGCCTCGCCCGAGCCGATGAACATCTTGCCCCGGTCTTCGAGATTGAAGAGCGCGTAGGCCACCGAGTCGCCGGTCTCCATCGAGATCAGCACGCCCTGCCGCCGGCCGGGGATCGGCCCCTTGTAGGGCGCCCAGGCGTGGAACACGCGGTTCAGCACGCCGGTGCCGCGCGTGTCGGTGAGGAACTCGCCATGATAGCCGATCAGCCCGCGGCTCGGCACATGCGCCACGATCCGCGTCTTGCCGGCGCCCGCCGCGCGCATCTCCGCCAGTTCGCCCTTGCGCTGCGACAGCTTCTCGACGACCGAGCCGGCGTAGGGTTCGTCGACGTCGACCGTCACTTCCTCGATGGGCTCCAGCCGCTGGCCGTCCTCCTCGCGCATCAGCACGCGGGGGCGGGAGATCGAGAGCTCGAAGCCCTCGCGGCGCATGTTCTCGATCAGCACGCCCATCTGGAGCTCGCCCCGGCCGGCCACCTCGAACGCCTCGCCGCCGGGCGTGTCGGTCACGCGGATGGCGACGTTGGATTCCGCTTCGCGCATCAGGCGGTCGCGGATCACGCGGCTCTGCACCTTGTCGCCGTCGCGCCCCGCCAGCGGGCTGTCGTTGATGCCGAAGGTGACGGAGATCGTGGGCGGGTCGATCGGTTGCGCCGCGATGGGTTGACCGACCGACAGGTCGCAGAGGGTGTCGGCGACCGTCGGCTTCGTCATGCCCGCGAGCGCCACGATGTCCCCCGCCTCGGCGCTGTCGACGGGCTGGCGGCCGAGGCCCCGGAACGCGAGGATCTTCGAGACGCGGAACCGCTCGATCTCCTTGCCGTCGCGCGACAGCGCCTTGATCGTCGCGCCCGCGTTCAGCACGCCGCTCTCGACGCGCCCTGTCAGGATGCGGCCGAGGAAGTTGTCGGCCTCGAGCGTCGTCGCGAGCATGGTGAACGGCTCGCCGGCGCGGGCAAGCTGCTTCGGCGGCGGCACGTGGGCGAGGATGCGGTCGAAGAGGGGGGCGAGCGTCTCGCGCGGGCCGTCCAGCGTCTCCGACGCCCAGCCGCTGCGGCCCGAGGCGTAGAGCACGGGGAAGTCGAGCTGATCGTCGTCGGCGTCGAGGGCCACGAACAGGTCGAACACTTCGTTGAGCGCCCGGTCAGGCTCGGCGTCGGGCTTGTCGACCTTGTTGAGGACCACGATGGGGCGCAGCCCGAGCGCAAGCGCCTTCGACGTCACGAACTTGGTCTGCGGCATCGGGCCTTCGGCGGCGTCGACCAGCAGGCAGACGCCGTCGACCATGGAGAGGATGCGCTCCACCTCGCCGCCGAAATCGGCGTGGCCGGGGGTGTCGACGATGTTGATCCGCGCGCCCTTCCATTCCACCGAGGTGCACTTGGCGAGAATGGTGATGCCGCGCTCGCGCTCGATGGCGTTCGAGTCCATCGCCCGTTCGGCGACGGCCTGATTGGCGCGAAAGGCCCCGGACTGCTTCAGCAGCTCGTCCACCAGCGTCGTCTTGCCGTGGTCGACGTGGGCGATGATGGCGATGTTGCGGATATCCATGGGGCGTCCCGGCGGCTGCGTTCCGCGGCGCTTCTAGCCGATGCCGCGCCGCGGCGCCATGTCGCCGACACGCCGTCCGGCCGCTAGAGTGCGCCCGAACCGGCGTGGAGGGACAGGCGATGCGGGCGATGCGGGTGCATGAGGCGGGCGGGCGGCTGAGGTTCGACGAGGTCGAGGCGCCCGCGCCGGGTCCGGGCGAGGTCGCCCTCGCGGTCCGCGCCTGCGGGGTCAACTTCGCCGACACGCTCATGGTGAAGGGCACGTATCAGGAGACGCCGCCGTTCCCCTTCGCGCCCGGCATCGAGGTTTGCGGCGTGGTCACGGCGCTGGGGCAGGGGGTGGAGGGTCTCGCGGTCGGCGACCGCGTGGCGGCGATGGTGGGCGCGGGCGGCTTCGCCGAGGCGGCCGTCGCCCGCGCCGCCTGCTGCGTGAAGGTTCCCGACGCGATGCCGGACGCCGCCGCCGCCGCGCTGCTCGTGGCCCACGGCACCAGCCACCTCGCGCTCGCCCGCCGCGCGCGCCTCAAGCCCGGCGAGCGCCTGCTGGTGCTCGGCGCAGGCGGCGGCGTCGGGCTGACCGCGGTCGAGATCGGCGCGGTGATGGGCGCGGAGGTGATCGCGGTGGCGCGCGGCGCGGAGAAGCAGGCCGCCGCCCGCGCCAAGGGCGCCGCCCATGTCCTCGACGCCGACGCAGCGACCCTGCGCGACGCCGTCCGCGCCCTCGGCGGGGCGGACGTGGTCTACGACGCGGTGGGAGGGGAGCTCTGGAAGGCCGCCTTCCGCGCCTGCAACTTCGAGGCGCGTCTGCTGCCGATCGGCTTCGCGAGCGGTGAGGTTCCTCAGATCCCCGCCAACCACCTGCTGGTCAAGAACCTCGACGTCATCGGCCTCTACTGGGGCGCCTACTACCGACATGCGCCGCAGGCGATGGCCGAGAGCCTCCGCGCCATCCTCGCCTGGTGGGCCGAAGGCCGCATCGCGCCCGTGATCGCCGCGACCCTGCCGCTGGAGGACGCCGAAGCCGCGCTCGACCTGCTGCGCGCCCGCAAGGCGGCGGGGAAGGTCGTGCTGGCGACAGGCTGAGCGACGGGGCGCGCCGCTCCGCCCGGTTCACGCGGCGTCTGAGCCCACCGCTTCGGGCTGGCGCGCCCGCACCTGCGCCTCGAAGCGGGCGAGTTCGCTCTCCGTCGGCGCGCGCCCCGAGAAGATCGCGGCGTAGTGGGGGATGCGCGCGAGGCGGACCTCCAGCGGCTCCTCCGTCTGCATCGCGATGTAGCCGACCTGCGCGAGATAGACCGTGCGGGCGCGCACGTCGGCCTCGGCCTCCGAGCAGCCCCAGCGCCGGAGCATCGCATCGAGCGCCGCGAGGCGCTCCGTGTCGGCGCGGTGGAGCGCCGCGCGGGTCTCGGCGTCCTGCAACGCCCAGCTGCGGACCGCGAACTCGAACCCGGCGTCGAAATCGCGCGGCGACAGGAAACAGGCGATCACGTTGAGCACGGCCTCCGTCGCCGTCTCGGCGTAGGCCCCGGCGGCGGCGACCAGCGGGGCGGTCGTCGCATCGCGCCAGCGGGCGCGCAGGGCGTCCAGCAGGGCGGCGCGGTCCTTGAAGAACCAGTAGAAGCTGGTCCGTGACAGCCGCAGCCGCTGCGCGAGGGGCTGGATCTTCACCGCGTCGACGCCGCCCTCGATCAGGGCCGCCTGAGCGGCGTCGAGCCACCCGTCGCGAGAGCCGCGCCAGCCGCGGTCGGCGCCTGTCCCATCGTCCATGGGGCGAGTGTGGCGGGGCGGCGGGGGCGACGCAAGGAAATCGTCGCCGGTGTCGGAAAACTTGACGTAAGTGAACATTTTTCGGATCGTGACCCCGAGGGCGCGGTGCGGCCCGACCGGAGGCGGCCATGTCGAACGATCCCCTGCTTCAGCCCTACCGCCTGAAGCACCTCACGCTGCGCAACCGCATCATGATCACCAGCCACGAGCCGGCCTACGCCGAGGACGGCATGCCGAAGGACCGCTACCGCGCCTACCACGCCGAGCGGGCGAAGGCGGGGGTGGCGCTGACGATGACGGCGGGGTCGGCGTCCGTGTCGCGCGACAGCCCGCCGGCGTTCAACAACCTCCTCGTCTGGAAGGACGAGATCGTCGGCTGGATGAAGCGGCTCGCCGACGAATGCCACGACCACGGCGCGGCGGTGATGATCCAGCTCACCCACCTCGGTCGCCGCACGCGCTGGGACAAGGGCGACTGGCTGCCGGTGGTGGCCCCAAGCCACGAACGCGAGGCAGCGCACCGCGCCTTTCCCAAGCGCATCGAGGACTGGGACATCGCCCGCATCGTGGCCGACTTCGCCGACGCCGCGGAGCGGATGAAGGCCGCGGGTCTCGACGGCGTCGAGATCATCGCCTACGGCCACCTGAACGACCAGTTCTGGTCGCCGCTGACCAACGACCTCGATCCGCCCTACGGCGGCGACCTCGACAACCGCCTGCGCTTCACCTTCGAGGTGCTGCGCGCGATCCGCGACCGCTGCGGCCCGGATTTCCTCGTCGGCGTGCGCTACACGGGCGACGAGGACCTGCCCGGCGGGCTGACCGAGGCGGAGGGGCTGGAGATCTCGCGGCGGCTGAAGGAGAGCGGCCTCGTCGATTTCCTGAACGTGGTGCGCGGGCACATCGACACCGATCCCGGCCTGACCGACGTCATCCCGATCCAGGGGATGCCGAGCGCGCCGCACCTCGACTTCGCCGGGCGCATCCGCGCGGCGACGGGGTTCCCGACGTTCCACGCCGCGCGCATCCCCGACGTCGCCACCGCCCGCCACGCCATCGCCAGCGGCAAGCTCGACATGGCCGGGATGACGCGGGCGCACCTCGCCGACCCGCATCTCGTCCGCAAGATCGTCGAGGGGCGCGAGGACGACATCCGCCCCTGCGTCGGCGCCAACTACTGCCTCGACCGCATCTATCAGGGCGGCATGGCGCTCTGCATCCACAACCCGGCGTCGGGTCGCGAGCTGACCGAGCCGCATGTCGTTCCACCCGCGCCGACGCGCAAGCGCGTCACGGTGGTGGGCGCGGGGCCTGCGGGGCTCGAGGCGGCGCGGGTCGCCGCCGAGCGCGGCCACGCCGTCACCGTGTTCGAGGCCGCGGACGAAGCGGGCGGCCAGATCCGCCTGACCGCGCAGCAGGAGCGCCGGCGCGAGATGCTCTCCATCGTCCGCTGGCGGCAGGCGCAGTGCGAGAAGCGCGGCGTGCGCTTCCGCTTCAACGCCTACGCCGAGCCCGAGGACGTGCTGGCGACCGAGCCGGACGAGGTGGTGATCGCGACCGGCGGCCTGCCCCACACCGAGGTGATCGGGGAGGGGGCCGACCTCGTCTGCTCGGCGTGGGACATTCTGTCCGGCGACGTGAAGCCGGGCGCCGACGCGCTGGTGTTCGACGACGCGGGCGACCACGCGGGGCTTCAGGCGGCGGACGTCATCGCGGCCGCCGGGGGCCAAGTCGAGATCGTGACGCCCGACCGCAGCTTCGCGCCCGACGTGATGGCGATGAACCTGACGCCCTACGTCCGCAGCCTGCAGCGGCGCGGGGCGGTGTTCACGGTGACGTGGCGGCTGGTCTCGGTGGCGCGGGAGGGCAATCGGCTGCGCGCGACGCTCGGCAGCGACTACGGCCCGGCGCGGCGGGAGCGGCTGGTGGACCAGGTGGTGGTGAACCACGGCACGCGGCCGCTGGACGAGCTCTACTTCGCGCTGAAGCCCCTGTCCTCGAACCTCGGCGAAGTCGACTACGAGGCGCTCGCCGAGGGACGGCCGCAGACAATCCGCACCAACCCCGGCGGGGCCTTCCGCCTGTTCCGCATCGGCGACGCGGTGGCCGCGCGCAACACGCACGCGGCGATCTACGACGGGTTGCGCATCGCCAGGCAGTTCTGATCCGGCGCCGACGACGCCGCGCTCAGGCGTCGATCTCGACGGCGCCGATCGGCTTCGAGCAGCACGCGAGGATCCAGCCGTCCTCGACGTCCTCGTCGGTGATGCCGCCGTTGTGGACCATGTGGACCTGCCCCGACAGCTTGCGCACCTTGCAGGTGCCGCAGACGCCGAAGGTGCAGCCCGACGGGATGACCACGCCCGCCGAGCGCGCCACCGCGAGGATGGTGTCGGTCTCGACGCATTGCGCGCGGGCGCCCGAGGCGGCGAAGGCGACCTGCGCCGTGGTCTCGGCGTCCGGCGCGACGTCGTCGGGCGGCACGGCGTCCGCCTCGGTCTCGACCGGGGCGACGAAGCTTTCCTGATGGTAGCGCGCCATGTCGTAGCCGAGCGACTGCAACGTCTCCCGCACCGCCTGCATGAAGGGCTCGGGGCCGCAGCAGTAGACGTCGCGCTCGAGATAGTCGCCGGCGATCAGGCCGAGGACGAGCTGGTTGAACCGCCCGCGAAACCCGGTCCAGACCCGGAACGGATCGTCCTCCTCGACGAGGAAGTAGAGTTTGATCGCCGGCACCCGCGCGGCCATGTGTTCGAGCAGGTGGCGCCCGATGATGTCGCCGGGTCTGCGCGCGCAGTGGACGACGGTCACGTCGACGTCGGTCGCGCGGTCGAACAGATAGGTCGTCATCGACAGCGTCGGCGTGACGCCGGAGCCCGCGGAGATGAACAGATACTTGTTCTTCTCCCGCGTCGGCAGGGTGAAGATGCCGGCCGGTCCCTTGGCGCGCAGGCGCATCCCCGGCCGCAGGTGGTCGAGCATCCAGCGCGTGCCGACGCTGTCGCTCTGCGCCTTCACCGTGACGGACACCGACAGCGGCCGCGACGGCGAGGACGAGAGCGTGTAGGTCCGCCACACCGGCCCGCCGGGGACCGGCAGCTCCAGCGTGACGAACTGCCCCGGTTCGTAGCGGAAAAGCGCCCCGCTCGGCGAGACGAAGCCGAAGGTCACGACGTCCGGCGCTTCGGGAACGGCCGAGCAGCACTCCAGCGGCTCGTCGTCGCGCCAGATGGTCTCGGCCTTCAGGGCGGGCAGGTCGACGAGGGCGTTCATGGGCTACTCGGCGGCGATGGCGTCGGCGCCGGCGCCCGAGAGCGCGCGCGTCATCGCCTGCGCGTACCAGTCGACGAACTGGATCAACCCGGCTTCGTGGATCGGCGAATAGGGTCCGGGCTCGTAGGCCGGCGAGAGGATGCCGCGCTGGTTGTTCTCGACCACTTCGCGATCCTCGTCGTTGGTGGCGAGCCAGACTTCCGTCAGCCGCTTCAGGTCGTAGTCGCGCCCTTCCACGGCGTCCTTGTGGACCAGCCACTTGGTGACGACCTCGGTCTCCATCGGGCCGATCGGCGTGACGCGGAAGACGATGGCGTGGTCGGCGAGGAAGTGGTTCCACGTCGACGGATACGAGAACTTCAGCAGAGAGCCGCCGTCGCGGAACGGCAGGGAGGAGTTCGGCAGGCTGACGGCGGCCTTGGTGTCGAGGGTGTAGCTCTCGCCCGCGCCGAGCAGCGGCGTGCGCACGAAGCGCCAGTCGCCGGCGTCGCTGATGCGGAAGGCCGAGGGCGCGCCCGCCGCCTCGCAGCGCGCGGCGTGGGCGGCGACGATGGCGGGCGCGTCGCCGTTCTCATCGGCGCTGATGTAGCGCGGGTCCTCGGGGAAGGTGCGGCAGAGGGAGGGGTGGTTGCCGGAGCAGTGGTAGCACTCCCGGTTGTTCTCCCACACCAGCTTCCAGTTGCCCTTCTCGATGGTGACGCTTTCGTGCGCGACCTTCGAGTTGACGAGGTCGTGCGGCGCCAGATAGCGCGCGGCGACCTCGGCGAAGGCCTCGAAGTCCGGCGCGTCGTCGGCGAGGCAGATGTAGACGAGGCCGGCGACGGTGCGGCAGCGCACCGCCTTCAGGCCGTGGCGCGCGGCGTCGAAGTCCGGCCCCATGTCCCGCGCCCAGAGCAGGCGTCCGTCCAGTTCGTAGGTCCACTGGTGATAGGGGCAGACGAGCTTCGGGCTGCGCCCGCGCTTCGCCGTGCAGAGCACCGAACCGCGGTGGCGGCAGGTGTTGTGGAAGGCGCGGATCACGCCGTCCGCGCCGCGCACGAGGATCACCGAGCGTCGGCCGACGTCGTAGGTGACGTAGTCTCCCGACTTCGGCAGCTCGCACGCCGGAATGGCGAACAGCCAGGCGCGGGCCCAGATGTGCTCCATGTCCGCGTCGAACACGTCCGGGTCGCAGTAGAACGGTCTCGGCAGGGCGTGATCGGGCTTGCGGCCCAGGAGCAGGGAGAGGACGTCGGCTTCCCGCGGCATGCAGGTCTCTTTCCGTGGCTCGGCGTCCGGCGGCCCGCCGGCCGGACGGCGCGTTTCTCTGCGCGACGGGTTCGCAGCGCGACGCGCTCTCGCGCCGGGCCGCGCGCAAACTCCTGCATTTCGCGCCGCGGAGTCGCATGGGAAACGACCAGATCATGCTGCAACGCGACGTGAGGGCGTGGCGGCGCGCAGGCGGCGGCGCGCCAAGCCGACGTGCGGCGGAGGGCGCTCCGCCGTCGGCAGATCATCGGCGCAATGCTGGGAAGGCGCGGTGAGCGCCGCGGGACGTCGGCCGCGCAGGCCGGCCGGCGGCACGCGCCTGACCGGCCGGCCAGCCGGTCAGGCGCAGGGCCGACCGGCGGCGGGTGTCACTTGCCGGCGGCTTCGACCGCCTTCATCAGGATCGCTTCGGCCTCGGCCCGGTCGCCCCAGCCGATCACCTTGACCCACTTGCCCGCTTCGAGGTCCTTGTAGTGCTCGAAGAAATGCTTGATGCGCTCGCGGGTCTTCTCGACGATGTCGCCGAGGTCCTGGATGTTCGCCTGGAACGGGTCGACCTTCTCGACCGGCACGGCGATGATCTTGTCGTCCATGCCGCCGTCGTCCTCCATCTTCAGGACGCCGACCGGGCGGCAGCGGATCACGACGCCCGGCGCCAGCGCGAAGTCGCAGATCACCAGCA
>RECW01000172.1 GCA_007693835.1 Paracoccaceae bacterium
GGCATCTGTGGTCTCGCGTTCGGAGGACGGGCGAAGGCGGGTCAGACGGCGGAGAGATGCTCCACCCAGCGAGGATCGCGCATGATCGCGCGGCCGCGCAAGAGTTTCCACGCGCCGTACTTGAAGAAATCGAAGTCCAGCGCCGAAACCTTCTGCTGCACGAACGACCACAGCGCCCACTTGATGTCGGCGAGCGCCTTATGGATCGTCACGCGCGCGACGATGTCAGGGCGAACCTCGCCGAAGTAGGCTTCGATCAGCTCCTGCTCGACCGCAGGCGTGTAGAACATCTCGCCGAACCAGATGCCGAGATCGTAGCAACGGTCGTTGTTGGAGGCGTATTCGTAGTCGATCAGCATGATCGTGCCGGCGTCGTCGATCATGAAGTTGCCGGCCATCGGGTCGTTGAAACAGGGCGCGAGGTCGAGCCCCGAGGCCTCGAGGGCGGCGCGCGCCATGCGGTACTGCTTCATCAGCCAGGGATAGTCGGGCGGCAGCCAGCCGCCGAGGTCCTTCACCTGCGCGTCGTGCTCCTCGATCATGTCGAAGACGGTCTTGGTCAGCCCCAGCGCACCGACGCCGTGAAAGCGCTTGTAGGCCTCGATGGCGGCGAGGCGCGGGCCCGGACGCTCGAAGTCGGTGTTGGTGCAGGAGCGGCGGTCGGGGATGAAATCGTTGATCTCGATCCCCTCGTCGAACAGGTCGTCGTAAACGCGCGGCCCCACGCCCACGGCCCCTGCGCGGCGCGAGGCGTCGAAGGCGGCGACGCGGTCGATGAACATCTCCGTTCCCTTGCCGGGGATCTTCACGAAGTACTCGCGCCCGTCGTCTTCGACGCGCACGCGCCAGTTGGCGTTGCTGATGCCGCCGATCACCACGCGATAGCGCAGGCGCTTGCCGGCGAAGAGCGGCGCGCGGAGGAGCGCCGCCTCTAGGTCGCGCTCGTGCTCCGTGGTCGCCTGGCCGGGTGATTTCTCCAGCATGGTCTCCTCCCGATCAGAGCTTGCGCAGCCGCTCTTCGAAGCGCGGGTCGCCGACCGCGCTCCGGCAGCGCAGGTAGCGCCATTCGCTGTATTTCTTGAACTCGACGTGTCGGCGCGGCGAGGTCGCGGCCGAAACTGCGGCCCAGAGCGCGTTCATCAGATCGTCCGCCGCGCCAAGCACGACGCAGCGGTTCAGGATAGCAGGCTCCGCGCGGCCGAAACGGCGCTCAAGCACGGCCGCCGCTTCGGAGGGGAAGGCGCAGGCTTCGGTCAGCAGCGCCGCGACGTCGTAGCAGGCGTCGTTCATGCCCGCACGGTCGTAGTCGAGCAGCATCACGGCGCCGTCCGGGCCGACCATCACGTTAGAGGACACGCCGTCGTTGCGGCAGGGCGCGAGGTCGGCCCCGGCGGCGTCGAGCGCCGCCTCCATGTCGCGCGCGGCCTCCAGCAGCCACCAGCCGTCGGGCGGCGGCGCGACGTCCGCCTCCCGCGCCATCGCGTCGAGCCGCCGAATCTCGTCGAAGACGTCGAACCGCGCCGCAAGGGGCGGGCCGTCCTGCAGACGCGCCGTCGCCGCCAGCGCCGCGTCGATGACCGCAGGCTCCTGAAGATCGGCGAGCGTCGCCGTGCGCCAGCCCTCGCCGAGCAGCGGCGTCGCGAGCGCGCCGAGCGCCGCGTCGGCCCACAGCACCTCGGGCCCGACCCCCAGCGCAGCCGCATGGCGCGCCCCTGCGATCGCCGCGTCGACGTCGAAGAAGCGGCGCATGTCGTCACGCATCACCTTAAGGACCGCCGGCGCGCGTCCGTCGGGCTCGACGCGCCAGATCGCGCTCTCGACGCCGCGATGCACGGGCGACACCACGTCCGGGCAGAGCGGGGCGTAGGCGATCGCGCGCCCGGCCCAGTCGGGGATCGCTCCGATCGCAGCCTCCGCGGCCTGCTCCGCCTCCGTCTCCGCGTCGCCGATCCGTTTCATGGCTCCGTCCTCCCGTCAGGCCGCGTCGAGCGCGCCGCCGGCGGCGTTCACCCGCCACAGCATGCCGGCGAGCACGTTGGCGCCGTTCAGCAGGTCGGCGGCCTCGGCGAATTCGGCGGCGTTGTGGCAGACCCCGCCGCGGCAGGGCACGGCGACGACGATCGCCGGGCAGCGCCGCCCGACTGGGATGGCGTCGTGCCCGCCGATGGTGTCGAGCCGCATGGTGGAGAGCCCGAGCGCGGCCGCCTCCGTCTCCGCCAGGTCGACGAGCCTCGGGTCGAAGCGTCCGGCGGGGCGGCGGTCGATCGAGATCACCTCGAATCCGATCCCCGCCTTCGCCGCCGCCGTGGGCAACAGCCGTTCGAGCGCGGCTTCGGCTGCAGCGAGCGTCTCCGGTTCGGGCGATCGCAGTTCGATGAACATGGTGGCCCGGCCCGGCACGATGTTCGGCGAGTTCGGCGTGACCTCCAGCCGACCGACCGAGGTGTAGAGCGTTCCCGAGGCCGTGTCGGCCATCTCCCGCAGACCGGCGATGACGTAAGCGGCCCCGAGAAGCGCGTCGCGGCGCAGCGCCATGGCGGTCGGCCCGGTGTGCGCCTGCTCACCGATCATCGCGGCGCGAATCTTCAGCGCGCCCCAGTAGCGCGCGAAAGGCCCGATGGCGCGGCCGGCCTTCTCAAGCTCCGGGCCGCATTCGATGTGCATCTCTATATAGGCCGAGGGGTCGGGCGCCGCGTCCGCCCCGCGATAGCCTGTCCGCGCCAACTCCTCGGCCACCGTCAGGCCGGCGCCGTCGCGGCGCGCCAGCGCGAAGTCGAGCGTGTGCTCGCCGCCGAATACGCCGCTGCCCAGCAGGCTCGGCTGGAACCGCGCGCCCTCCTCGTTCATCCAGTCGGCGACGGCGAAGTTGCACCGCGCTGCTCCCGGGTCGAGCCGCGCCCGCACCGCCTCGATCGCCGCGAGCGCCGCGACGACGCCGTAGGCGCCGTCGAACCGCCCGCCCATGGGCTGGCTGTCGAGATGCGAGCCGGACATGATCAGCGGCGCGTCCGGGCCGGCGAGGTCGAGCACGCCGAAGACGTTGCCGATGGCGTCGACGCTCACCGCATAGCCCCGCTCGCGCAGGGTCGCGCAGAGCCAGTCCCGCGCCTGCCCGTGCTCGGCAGTCAGCGCCGGCCGGTTCAGCCCGCCCTCGGGGGTCGCGCCGAAGCGGGAGACTTCGGTCATCAGCGCGTCGAGCAGGGCGGCGTCGACTGGGGGCGCGGCGTCAGGCATCGTGCGTCTCTCTCGCAGGGGTCGAGGCGGCGGTCGCCTCCAGCAGGAAGCAGGCGGCGCGGTCGCCGTGGCCGCGCGCATAGGCGCGTGGGTTCTCGGCGCGGCAGCGGTCGTGCGCGGAGGGGCAGCGCGTGGCGAAGGCGCAGCCCGGCGGCAGGTCGATGGGGCTCGGCGGCTCGCCTTCCAGAAGGCAGTCCTCAGAGCGGTAGCGGCGTTCCTCGAGCGTCGGGGCCGCGCTGAGCAGCGCCCGCGAATAGGGGTGGCCGGGATCGAAGAACAGGCGGTCGTTGTTGGCGAGCTCGACCACCTCGCCGAGATACATCACCGCGACGCGGGCGCAGACGCGGCGCACCATGGCGATGTCGTGGGAGATGAACAGGTAGGTGAAATTGTGCTGCGCCTGCAGCCGCTCGAACAGGTCGAGCAGCTTCGACTGCTCGGTCTGGTCGAGCGCGGAGAGCGTCTCGTCCATGAGCAGCAGGCGCGGCTCCAGGATCATGGCGCGCGCCACGTTCACGCGCTGGCGCTGGCCGGCGCTGAGGCCGTTCGGCAGATCGTCGTAGAGCGACTTGGGCAACCCGACTTCGCCCATCATCTCGAGCGCTCTGACCCGGCGTTGTGCGCGGTTGCCGAGGCCATGGATCACCAGAGGCTCGGCGATGATGTCGCCAATGGAGGTCTGGGGCGGCAAGGAGGAATAGGGGTCCTGCAGCACCAGCTGCATCCGCCGCCGCAGCGCGCGCAGATCGCCGGTCTTGCCCGAGAACACATTCTTGCCTTCGAACAGGATCGAGCCCTTGTCCGGCCGTTCGAGCGCCGTCAGCAGCCGCATCAGGCTCGACTTGCCGCAGCCCGACTCGCCTACGACCCCGAAGTTCTCGCCTTCGTAGACGTCGAAATCGGCGTTGCGCACAGCCTGCACGAGCCGCTTCGGGCCCAGGCCGCTCCTCGCGCCGGCGACGTAGGTCTTGCTGACGTCGCGCACGGACAGGATCGGCGCCACGCCCGGCGCATGCAGTTTCGCGGCGCGACCGCCGCCAGGCGTCCAGAGCGTCGGCAACTCCTCGATCAGCCGGCGAGTGTAGGCGTGGCGCGGCGCCGCCACCAGCGCGGCGGGCGGTTGGCGTTCGACGATGGCGCCCTTGTCGAGCACGACCACCTCGTCCGCGACGTCGGCGACCGTCGGCAGCGACGACGAGACGAACAGGATGGCCGTGTCGAACCTCTCGGTCACCTCGCGCATCAGTTTCAGGATCTGCGCGCCCACGGTCACGTCGAGCGGCTGGGTGATGTTGTCGGCGACGAGGAACGCCGGGTTGGAGATCAGCGCATCGACGATCATCGCACGCTGCATCATCCCGCCGCTGTACTGGAAGGGATACTCGTGGAACCGAAGCTCGGGCGCGGGGATGCGCACGGCGCCGAGAAGCGCGATGGCCCGGGCGCGGGCCTCGGCGCGGCTGACGCCGGGCTCGACCGCCCGGAGCTTCTCGACCAGCTGCGCGCCGACAGTCATCGTCGGGTCCATGGCGCCCGCCGGGTCGCCGCCGACATAGGCGATCTCGCGCCCGCGGAGCCGACGCGCCTCGGCGGGCCGCATCTTGAGAACGTCGCGCCCCCGGTAGAGGATTTCTCCGGCCGTCGGCTTCAGGGCCGGCGGCAGCCAGTTCACCAGCGCGCGGGCGAGAGTCGTCTTGCCCGAGCCGCCGCCGCCGATCACCCCGAGGATGCGTCGCGGCGCGAGGTCGAGCGAAACGTCGGTCAGGATCGGCCGCAGCCCCTCCGCGGTGCGGGCGGCGACCGAGAGGCCGCGCACGTCGAGCAGCGTTTCGGTCATGACAGCCCCCCGTAGACGCGGTTGCGGGAGCGTTCGAGCGCCGCCCCCATCAGGTTGAGGCTGCCGAGCGTCACGAACAGGAACACGCCCGGAAGCGTGGCGATCCACCAGGCGTTGATCAGGAACTTGCGCCCGTCGGCGATGATGTTGCCGAAGGTCGGCGTGGGCGGCTGCACGCCGAGGCCGAGAAAGCCGAGCACGGACTCGAAGATCATCATCCGCGCCACGTCCAGCACCGCGACGAAGGCGATCGGCGGCAAGGCGAGCGGCAGGATCAGCCGGAACATGATCCTCCCGTCGGAGGCGCCGAGGACCCGCGCGCCGCGCACGTATTCCTTCTTGCGTTCCGCCATCACCACGCTGCGCATGACGCGGGCGTAGACCGGCCAGCCCGAAAGCCCCAGAACGAGGATGATAGCCGGGATCGTCGGACGGGAGACGCCGAGGATGGCGATGGCGAGGATGATCATCGGGATCGACAGCTGGGCGTCGGTGATCCGCATCAGCACCGTGTCGGTCAGCCCGCCGCGATACCCCGCGAACAGGCCGACGATACTGCCGACGAACAGCATCAGGATGACCGTCGAGACGCCGATCAGCAGCGAGTAGCGCAGGCCGACGAGGCTGCGCAGCAGCATGTCGCGGCCAAGCTGGTCCGTGCCGAGCGGATGCGCCCAGCTCCACCCCTCCCCGACGAACACCGGCGGCGTGTTCCGGCCGCGCACGTTCATCCGCGTGGGGTCCAGCGAACTGACTTCGGGATAGATCAGCGCCGCGAGCAGCAGCGCTGTGAAGACGAACAGGCCGACCTTGAACTCGGTCGAGGCCCAGGCGCCGGCGGCGATGCGGCGCGCGATGGACCGGCGCGCGCCGTCGTCGGCGGCTGCGGGGATGTCGGCGTCGAGAATGGCCATCAGTAATCGAGCCTCGGGTCGATCGCGGTGGCCGCAAGGTCCACCGCGATGTTGATCAGCACGAAGGCCGCGCTGGTGACTATGGCGATGCCCTGAATCAGCGGGAAGTCGCGCTGAAGCACGGCGTTGATCGTCAGCAGCCCAAGGCCGGGGTAGTCGAAAATGAACTCGATCACGAGCACGCCGCCGAGCAACATCGAAAACTGGACGCCGAGGAGGTTGAGGAGCGGCACCGCCGCGTTCTTGAGGGCGTGCGCCACCACGATCCGCCCGCGCCCGAGCCCGCGGACGGTCGCGGCGGCGATGAAGTTCTCACGCATGATCTGCGCGACCGAAACCGTTAGGGTGCGGATCAGGAAAGGCGCGATCTCGATCGCAAGCACGATGGCCGGCAGGATCGTCCACGCGAAGCCCTGGTAGCCGATCGCCGGCAGCAAGCGGAGGTTCACGGAGAGCAGCAGCACCAGCACGATGCCGAGCCAGAAATTCGGTAGCGATACGAAAAGGGATCCCAGATACAGGGCCAACTTGTCCGGCCAACGGCCAGGGTAGAGGCCCCCGGCGACACCGATCGGCGTCGCGATCAGCAGCGCGAAGACCATGGAGAGCAGCGCGAGTTGGACGGTCATCGGAGCCGTCTCCGCGATCAGCGACAGCACTCGCGCGCGCTCCGCCCGCGTCGCATCGTCGAACTGCGCCCCGCCGACGGCGGCCCCGCTGGCGGGCCGCACGAAGGACTGCCCGAGGTCGCCGCGCATGACGCCGCCCATGTACCGCGCGAACTGCACCGGAATGGGGTCGCGCAACCCCATGTCGGCGGCGATCTGCTCGATCAGCTCGTCAGGGGCCATGCCGCCGGCCATCAGCCGCACCGGATCGCCGGGGATGACCCGCAGCAGGGTGAAGATCAGGAAACTGACCAGAAAGACGATGACCGCGCCCTGCGCGAGACGACGCGCGAGAAATCCGACGATGAACACGATCGATCTCCCTGCCGGGGTGGTCTCGCGCGCCGGCGGTCGCCGGCGCGCACAGGTCGCAGCGCAGACGGGCGCTGCGGCGCCCGATCAGACGAAGTCGGCGACCGAGGCGTCGATGCTGCCGTCAGGGTAGATGAACAGACCTTCGAGATCCGCTTGGATCGCGTGGATCATCACCGAGGTGAACAGCGAATAGGCCGGCACCTTGTCGGCGAGCATCGGCGTCGTCTCCTCCTGCAGGAGCCGTCGGCGCTCGTCGAGCGTCGGGGCGGACCGCTGCCGATCGAGCGACGCGTCGATCTCGGGGTCGACGATCCCGGTGATCCGCTTCGAGCTGGAATGGAAGTGCGTGCGGAGCACGAGGTCCGGCTCCGGCGATCCCGTGGACCAGCCGCAGTCGATCATGTGGCCGGGGCCGCCGCCGGGACGGTCGTAGAGCGCCTCGTTCCAGGCGGCGACCTCCATGACGTTGAGGGTCACCGGGAAGCCCTGCTCTTGCAACATCGCCGTGATGATCTCGCCGTACTCCTGGGTCTTCGGATAGAAGCCGACGGAGGTGATGTACTCGAGCGGCGGCAGACCCTGCCCGCCCGGATAGCCGGCCTCGGCGAGCAGGCGCTGGCACTCGTCGGGATCATACTCCGGGTAATTTTCGAGGCTGATGTAGCCGAACTTGATCGGTGAGATGAAGTTCGACGACGGGTGCCCGGCTTCGCCAAGAATCTCGTTGATGAGCTCCCGGTCGATCGCATGGCAGGCGGCCTTGCGCAGCAGCGGGTTGTCGAACGGCGGCTTCGAGCAGCGGAACCAGAGATACTTGTTCTCGACCGAGACGAGAGAGTGCAGCTTGATGTTCGGGCTCTGCGAGACGGTCTCGGCCTGCTCCGGCTCGAGACGTTCGATGATCGACGCCTGGCCGTTCAGCATCGACAGCACGCGGGTCGTGGCGTCGCCCACGAAGGAGAAGGTCACGCCGGAGACCTTCGGCGCGCCCATGAAGTAGTCCGGGAACGCCTCCAGAATCGTGTCGTTGCGCCGCTGCTCTACGAAGCGGAACGGGCCGGTGCCGTTCAGACGCTGCGAAAGCGGCCCGTTCGGACCGCCCGCGATGTCCTTGGCGGACATCATCGGCAGATAGCCCGCGAGGAAGATGAACAGGCTCGCGCTGTAGCCGCCTTTCGACGTGTCGACGATCACCGTCAGGTCGTCGGGCGTCGTCACCTCGAAGCTGTCGGTGGGGCCGGGATACCACTGCGCAGGCCGGTCGGGCTGCGCGCCGTATTCGAAGGTCGCCTTCACGTCCTTGGCGCCGAAAGGCTCGCCGTCATGGAAGGTGATGCCGGGCTTCAGCTTGATCTGGAGGCGTGAGCCGTCGAGCAGTTCGAGCGACTCGGCGAGTTCGTAGGTCATCGCGTCCGGGTCGTCCGCGCGCATCGGGAAGCGCGTCAGAAACCCCATGACGTAGCCTTCGATGTTCTTCTGTGACAGCGTCGTGTGCGCAGTCGGATCCCAGTTGCCGGTGATGTTCTCGGCGGAGAGGAATATGATCGGCTTGCCGCTCTGGGCGTAGGCCGAGTCGATGAAGAACCGGGGATTGATGATCGGGGCGCCCGCGGCGACGCCTGCTGCGGTCAGGAAGTTTCTGCGGCTGATCACGTCGTCTCTCTCCTCTGTTGGGCCCGCGCTGAACGTCGGGTCGACTCTCGATGCGCCCGGCCTGACCGGGCGCGGACTTCCTCAGGTCTCCAGCATCTCCATGATCTCGGCGTGGAGCGCTTCCGTCGCGGCGGCGAGCACGCGTCCGTCCGACGCGAATCCGAGCGGCGCGCCGCGCCAGTCGGTGATGACGCCGCCCGCCTCCTCGATCACAGGGACCAGCGGCAGGTAGTCGTAGGGTTCGAGCCCGACCTCCAGGATCGCGTCGAGGTGGCCGGCGGCGAGAAGGCCGTAGGTGTAGCAGTCGCCGCCGAAACGCGTGATCCGGGCGGCGGCGGCGACTTGACGGAAGGCCGCCTCGGCGGCCCCTTCGAACTTAAGGGGCGACGTCGAGCCGAGCGCGGCGTCGGCGAGCCGGCCGCATCCGCTGACGCGGCAGGGCGCCCCGTTCAGAGTGGTCCCCGCCCCGCGCCGCGCGCTCCACCGTTCGCCGAGCAGGGGCATGTCGATGAGGCCGAGCACCGGGACGCCGCCGTCGAGCAAGCCGATCAAGGTTCCGAACAGAGGCGATCCGGTGATGAAAGACCCCGTGCCGTCTATGGGGTCGACGACCCAGACGCGCGACCTGCCTTCCATGGCGGCGCCGAACTCCTCGCCCAGCACGCCGTCCTCAGGGCGCGCTTCAGAGAGTCGCGCGCGGATTATTTGCTCGATGGCGCGATCGGCTTCGGTGACTGGCGAGCGATCCGCCTTCGCATCCACCGCCAACGGCTTGCGGAACCACCGCGACGGGATCGCGCGCACTGCGTCTGCGATCGCCGCCGCGAGCCGTTCGTCGTCGATGTCTCGTGCGTTGTCATCCATGCCCGAACGCGACCACAGCACTGTTTGATTTGCAACAAAAAACTTAAAACAACAGAAATGCACAACCTCGCGCCCTGTGGCGCCTCATTGATCGGCGCCGCAAGGTCTGCCGAAGCTTGCGCCCAGCACCAAAATCGCTTGAATGCGCCTCATTAAAGAAAGATCGCGCCGAGAGCGGGCTGGCGCCGACGGGGGTGTGTGACTTTGTGGCATGAGGAAAGACGGTCGCGGATCGTGACCCTTCTGAAAGACGGCGCGCGGGCGAGCACGTCGACGATCGCCGCCGAACTCGGAGTGTCGCGCGAGACTGTCAGGCGGGATCTGCTCACGCTCGAAGCCGAAGGGCTCTTGCAGCGGGTTCACGGAGGTGCGATCGCGCCGAGGGACGCTGGAGAGGCGCCGTTCGAACGTCGCCGCCGACAGCGCTGGCGCGAAAAGCTCGCAATCGGCCGCGCTGCGGCGCGGTTGATCGAGGCGGGGATGATCGTGTTCGTCGACGCGGGCACCACGACGCTGGCTTTCGCCGAGACGCTCGAGGCCCGCCGCGACATTCGCGTCGTCACCAACTCGATCGGCGTCGCGCAGCGTTTGGGAGACCGCGCGATCCTTCTCGGCGGCGCCGTGACTTCGGACGTGCCGGCGACGTTCGGGGAACTCACACTCAGCGAGATCGACCGGTTCATGGCCGATCTGACTTTCATTTCGCCAGTGGCGGTTCACCCCGAGGACGGCGCGATGAACTACGCGCTCCACGAAGCGGAAGTCGCCCGAGCGATGATCCGACGATCGCGCCGATTGGTCGTATTGGCGGATCGTTCGAAGCTCGACGTGAAGAGCCGCGTGACGGTTTGCAAGCCGAGTGAGATTAACGTTCTCGTAACCGACGGAAAACCCAGCCACTGCGTCGCGGAGGCCGTGATCTCGGC